>CAIQXC010000035.1 GCA_903875675.1 Akkermansiaceae bacterium | reverse complement strand
GCTTCATGAGCCTCTCCCTGGGCTCCATGAGCCCCTCCCGGATGACAAACCACTCGCGCTCTATCCGGCCGCCCTGCGCCAATCCATCCCGCTGCAAGCCCTGCCGACGCCCCAGGCGGCCTGCCAAGCCTTGGACGAGGCCTTGCACGCGCCCACTCTCCAGCCGCTGATGGCCATGCTCGATCTGGAGGGCAGTAAAAAATTGGCCCGCCTCGGCTGTTTGCGAGCCGCCGGTGCTTGGGGTGCCTTGCATGATCCCGCCTCCGTCCGCCACCCGCTGGCACTTGGATTTTTTGAGACGGATTCGGTGGCCGCAGCCAGTTTCCAGTACTTTTCGGTGCGTGAACCCGACCGCTTGGATGCGCACGTGTTCTTTTTTGAAAAAGGGGACGCTGGTTGGCATTTGCTCGCCGGTTTCCTGCCCAACGAGCAGGCCGAAGGCAACCTGCTGGCCGCAAAAACCTGGGCCGATGGCGAGCCCAAACGCCGGGCCGAGAGCTGGCGGACCAGTTGCCTGTCTGGCAGCACGCGGGTTGCCGCAGTGGCACCGGGCAACGCCCCGTTGGAGGCCGAGGCCCGCGCACTGGTTGACTCCTGGCTGGCAGCCGTCCGCGCCGGAAACGTCGCCGAAGCCCTCGCTCAGTGCGCCTGGCTCGACCCCGAGATCAGCCCGGCCCGGGTCCTGCGCAACCTTGGCTACGAAATATGCGGGGCGCGAAAAGCCAAGACCGCCGCCTCCATTCTAGCGGTGGCACGTGGCAACACTTTGGCCACCGTGGCCGTCCGTACCCACAGCGGCGACAAGCCAGATCATCCGGTCTATCCGGTGATCAGCACTCCGGCCGGCCCGAAAATCCTCATCGAGGTGGATCTTTTTGCCAATCCCGAGCGTGGCCGTGAGTTTCTCAACAACACGGCCCTAACTCATCTGCGCCATTTGGTCGATGCCGCCATCGCCGATGAACTGCTCGACCTCTTCAAACAACAGTCAGCGGCCATCTCCCGCTGACTTTGCCACCGTCTCACTGGCCCTTCGCTGGAGTTGCGGGAAGCACCTGCAATTCCTGGTAGGCGGTGTTTTCCGCATCATTGATCGGAAATACCGCCCACACCAGCCAGCGGTAAGTGCCTAGCGGCTTGCCCCCACTGGCACGAATGCTGGTGGCTTTGCACTCCGCATCCTGCCGGGCATCCACGCTGCCAATCGCCGTGAAGAGCTTGGCATCGGCAAGGTTCCAGCCGGGGTCGGCAGCGGCGTTGCTCCCGTAGAGGACAAACTTCTGGCGGCCACGTTCTCCGCCGCGTGAGTAGGTGTTGATTTGGCCGATGGAAGCAGGCGCGCCCAGATCCAGTTTGTACATGCCGTTGGCCACTCCGTTTGAAAACACCGGTCCCATCCCATCGCCCATTTTTCCATCGACCAGAGAGGCTGCCGGATCGTTGTTAGGTATAGCGCCACCGACGCTCACCTTGGCGGGGATTACGCCAGCCGCTGCCGTCAGGGGAATGGCTTTGAACTCCGCATTGCCCGAAATCTCCGCCACCACATACACATAGTCTTTCACTTCAATAGTCACCTGCTTCTGCTTCCGTGAGATCAGCAGCGTGAGTTTGCCGCCCCCGGCCTTGTCCTGCAATTTGCCCAAATCATACGCCGTCTTAACAGGTTCTCCGTTAGCGGCAACGATCACATCGTCCTTCTGCAGGCCTGCCTTGGCCGCCGGGCTGGCTGCCGGCACATCCAGCAGCAGGACACCGGACTCGTCCATCAATCCGTAGGCGGAGCGGTCGCCGAGGCCCTCGACGTCGCGGATGCTTGCCTGCCAGAGGAAATGAGGGCGTTTGACCACGGGTTTCGGGCTGACGTGGCTTTCCAGTTTGGGAATCTCCGGCTGGCGGGCGATGGCCTTGAGCCCGGGCTTTTGCACGCCGAATTGATCCATCGGAAAATTCACAAACCCGAGTTTGAGGGCTGGCGAGCCATCCTTGACCCGGAAGTCGCCACTGGCCGCATCGACGAACATGGCGTCGGCGACCAAGGAATGCTCGTCGCGATTGGATTGGGCGGAGAGGGCGTCGGCGTGCTGCGGGACCTGCAAACCCTCGCAATGCACGAGGTTGTTATCCATTTCCTTGCCCCAGGGGGTTGGCGGCATGCCGCCGGCTGGCAGATAGCGCTCGCTGCTCATGATGTTGCGGCGCACAATGTCCTCGCTGTGCTTGTACCAGCAATGCGGGTGAAATCCGCTGTTCATGATCACGTTGTTTTCGATGATTCGATAGAAGCCCTCACGGTTTTTGAGGCCGCCGTGCAAGAGGAGGTTGTTATAGATATGGTAATTGGTTGAGCCGTCATCGAGGTCGATGTCCCAGCCATGATCGCAGCGCCAGCGGTTATTGCGGATGACGGTTTGTTTTTGAGCATCGAGGAGGACGACTTCCTTGTCGGTGTCCCATCCCTTATCGCTGTTGAGATCCAAGCCGCTCAATCCCCAGAACCGGTCGCGGCCCCATGAGTTGAATGATCCGTGGTCGCCGGTTTCCTTCACCGTGTCAAAGATATCGCAGAACTCGATGAGATGGCCACCCCAACAACCGTCACCTATATTGATCCCGGCCCTCGGCACGTCATAGAGCGAACAGTGGCGCACCGTGATGGATTGTGCCAACTCGATTTGCACCGGTGATGTCTGCTTTTCCACCCGGCCTGATAGATATATCAAGCAATCGTCCACCAGGCAATCTGCCGGATAGTCGGGGGTTTTCGGCCCCGCTGTTCGGTCGAGCTTATCCAGCGATTGCGAGTGATCGTTCCAATCACGCGGAACCCGCGCCGCATCGCGATCCCCGACGAACGCCACGCCATTGGCTCCAGCTTTGGCGATGTGGCAACCGCGTAGCGTGACCCTGCGATTGTAGTTGTTGACGAACACCGCGTTGCCGCCGACCTGATCGATGAAGCAATCCTGGATGGTGCAGTCTTCCGTGCCGGTTAGGAAAAGCGCGCCGCCGCGATAGGTCGTCCAGTCGCTGCGCACCAAAGGCTCCTTGTTTTCCATGAACGTCCGCACCGCATGGCGGAACGTCAGTCCTTTGAAGCTGACAAAGCGGAGCGGTGCCTTGCCTGTGCCCCGCAATTCGATCAGATGCTTCAAGCGAACGCCTTCGATGGTAGCGGTGGCCGGGTCAACCCCTGTCGGCGGATAGAAAAAGAGTACACTGGTTTTCTTATCCAGGAACCATTCGCCGGGTGCGTCGAGTTCCTCGAAGATGTTTTCGACGAAGCGGAACTCGTTGTGCATGCCCGCAGGCCGGTTGTTCTGCCAACCGCCTTCATAGGTGAGTTTGTTATCCGCGCCTTTGCCGGTGATCAGATAGTGCATGCCACCCCATTCAGCGGCGTGCAGGGCGTGGATGAATCCGCCGGCCGGGTCTTTCCAGCGGGCCGCGCGTTGCGGGCTGATGGCATCGGCCGCGGTGCCGTTGAAGTGCAGCACCTTGGGATCAAAGTTAGGGTAGCGTGCCATCGGTTGGCGCTCGCCATTGACAAACAACTGGTCGGTGGTGAAGCCGGTCGGCACCTTTGCCTGCATGATGCCGTCCTTGTAGGGTTCCCATTTGAGGTTGTGCATCAGGACGCCGCCGCTGATGATGGGTTGTTCGTTTTGATATGCCTGATAGACGACAGGTGCGGCTTGGGTGCCGGAGTCCTCGGCGGTAAGGACCAGGGTGTCTGGCAGGTAATAAGTGCCCGTTCTAACATTCACAGTGACGGCATCGTGGCCCGCTGCCTTGCGAGCGGCCTGTTGTGCCCGTTGCAAGGTGGCAAAGGGTTTTTCGAGTGAGCCAGGGTTGGTGTCATTGCCGGTGGGTGCGACAAAGAGGGTTGCGGGAGCCGCTTCGGCTGGCGCGAAGGCCCCGAGTGGCATGAGCACGGCCAATGCCGCGAGGATGGTTTGGCGTATGATTTTCATGGGGTTGTTTGAAGGGTCGTTCACTCAATGATCGCCGTGATCTTTGGCGTGTTGATGATAGTGCTCGGCGAGGATATCGTGGCCGAAATCATCGGCGGAATCCCGCCATGTTGCATGGATGTGATTGGCGTCGTTCTGGGTGTTGGCGGCTTCTAGCAAAAATGTAGGGCCCTGCACACGATAATACCACGCCTCGCCGGGATGGGTGCCGCCGGCCCAACCGAAACGGATTTTGTCCAAACCAGCGGCTTGGATTTTGCGCATATCGGCATCAGCGAGGTCTTGGCGGTGGCGGCCGGTATATTCGGAGATGAGTTCGAGGAGGGCCTTGCGCTGGGCATCGGTCATGTCACTGGCGAGGCTGCCGACGGGAGCCAGTGCGGTGGCTTGGCGGTTTTCGGCGGTTAGGATCTCTGCCGGTGCCTTGTCACTGAAAATGACATCCTTGCGGCCCGCTTCGAGGAGAGCGCCGAGCAGGGCGTGGGCAAGTTCGTCTTCGGCCTTGAGGACGCGCAGCCCCTGTCGCGGACCGTCGCGCACGGTGGCGGGATTGGCACCGAAGAACGATGGGGTGACCGATATTTGGTTGTTGCCGACGATGGTGTAATTGAGGGATAGGTGGTGGCCTTCAAATTTCCAGCCCCAGCCGGTGGCATCGCCGGGTGTGCCGAAGAGTGAGATGTAGTATTTGCCGGAATCCCGGAACTCGGGGTTCTTTTCGATGTCGGCCAATACCCCTTCCAAGGTCATGATCTGGGCCGCCTTGAGGTGTCCCTTGTCACTGAGCGCGGCATCTACCAACTTCATCGCCGCCGCCCGTTGGTCCGGGTTCATTTCCTTGAGCGGCAGCCCACTGCGGACCTGCGGCGTGAAACGGAAATTCTCCCGGGCGTCAGCAGCAAACGCAAACTGCGCCTTGTCGCGTTGTGCCGCGTCAAGCGCAGTGACAAATTCTTTTGCGGCCACTTGCATGGCGGCAATTGACGGCAACTCCTGCGCGGCTAGTGGCAGGGCGAATAGAAGTGTTAGAAAGATGGGTGTTTTCATGGATAGGGAAATGTTGTCATGATGCGATGTTTGGGTCAATCTTCTGGGTTTTCTAAGATAAAAGCGAGGCGTTCGGCGAGGGCTGGGAGCAGGTGGGTGAGAGTGGCTGGGTCGAGCAGGCCAACCGAGTGAAGATCACGCAAGTGCATGCGGTCCTTGTCGCGCCAAGCAGTGAGTTTCATCCGGATGAGGGCGGGCAAGGCGATGAGGCGGAAGTCCCCGGCGTCTTCGGCCTCTTCCACACTTGCGCTGGGTTCCATAGCCTCGGGACGCACGTATTCGTTAGCAAACAACACATGGATAGCGTCGCGCACTTTGCCGTCTGGCATTTTTAAAAACACATCCATGGATCCGCCGCCGAGTGAGGCGACTCGCCGGTGGCTGAAACCCGCCACCGCCATGGCGCTAATGGCCAGCGGCAAATCCTCGCGGCGCAGCAAAATGTCCACGTCACGGGTGTTGCGTACGGCTGCCTCATCCACCCGGGAGACCCATGCGGCCACCGCGTTGCCGCCGACCACGGCATACGGCACTCCGGCATGTCTCAGGCAATCCGCCGCCTCAAGCAAGCGCCGATGGACCTGATCGACGGCCTCACTCATGCGCTGCCAACAAACAGGTGGGAAGTGGCTGGTCGTCATGGCAGGGGGCGTGCGGAGGCATCGGTTGAGGCGGCTAGTGTCCTTGAAAAGCCAAGGATGTTGTCGTTAGGTCAAGTTTTCGGCTCTTGTGTCTTCAAGTCTTGCGT
>CAIQXC010000034.1 GCA_903875675.1 Akkermansiaceae bacterium | reverse complement strand
TCGGCGCTGCGGAACAGGCTGTTGCCGCCGAGGTTCTTGTCGCGCTCCTGCACGAAACAAAAGCGGGCCTCATTCCAGATCAGCGATATTCTGATAGATAAGTGCTGAGAGCGAAGATAATCAGCATCAGCAAGATTGCCACGAGCGTTCATTGGGCGGGGGCTAGTGGGTTGAAATGAAAACGCCCGCGCCAGTCGTTGAAACCGGGCGGGCGTTAGTGGGGGGTGGGTTGCTTGGTGGTGCTAGATTGAAACATAACGCCCTGGACTCAACGAGGAGCCCAGGGCGTGGTCAAAGGAGCAGTCGGCGGGGAATGCCGCCTACCGGGGGGGCCAGAGTCCGACGGCACGGACGGTGGGTGAGCCATGCCCGGAACTGCGCCCTGTGGCTGTCTGGCGTGACAGGAGGTCAGAATGCGTCAATCCTTGTAGCTGTGGGCTTTCGTGCGTCTCTCAATTCGGTTGATGATGCATGGTTTTGCGTGGTTGAGCGGTGGCGCGGTCGAAAATCGCACAATTCCCACCCAGTGACGAGAAGCCCACAGTTCCGATGGCATTCTGGGATCGGGCATCAAAATTGCGAAAGATTTCCTCGCGGACTGCGCAAGAAGTCCTATATTGGGTGCGTGACTTCGCCAAACGCATCAAAAATCATGAAAAAATCTGGAGTAGGGCGCAACGGATATCCAAGTGGCCGAACGGGTGCTGCCGACAGGGATTTTTATATTCAAGCCGGGCGCGCCGCGAAGGCACAGCGCGAGGCCAGTAACCTCCGCTCGCAACAATCGAACGTCTCCAAGGCCAAACCTAGTTCATTGGCGAGTAGTTCCAAGGGGTTATTCGGTAGGCTATTCGGTGGGTAGTCAAACAGCCAGGCAATCCAGATGAGCAATAGTATCCTCTCGGTGAGCAACCGAGAGGCCTGTTTTTTTTGTAGTTGAGGGCGACTATCCGCGCGTCAGCGCAACAAATCGGACTCGATCCGTCTTTCGGCCATAAAACCACACTTTCCCGAAGCCGACTTCGTCCGCCATTCTTCGAATGTCGCAGCAGGAGAAATGGGTCTTGTTTGGCGTCTGTTCAAGTACCGAAGATGGAGCATTGTCGGACAAGAAATCCACTAAGACGAATCCGGGGTCATTACATGCCGAGCCTGCAAGATCGAGAAGCTGTCTTCCCTGGGTTTCACCGTAGTGAGACAATAAAACGCCGCGAGAGACAATTGCTGCGGGCCTTTTGCTTACCCACGAACCTTCAAAAGCGTCGGCCTGCAACCATTCAACATTCGCCAGCCCACGTTCTTTCCCGAACCTGAGCATTTCAGAACTTACATCAACAGCGACGACATTCCTGAAAAACCGACAAAGGTGAGCCGCGACCAAACCGGTTCCGCATCCCAAGTCTAGAAGAGTTCCCTCGGCGCAGGTCGCGCGCCGTCCTTTGCACAAGCCTTCTGCGATATGGAGGAATCTATCATATGCCCCATTTTCATTGAGGTGGCAATTTGGATCTTCCAAATCCGAATCCCATCTTTGAGCCTTAGCGTCCCACCGCCGCGCGATTTCTGCAATCTCTCGCTTATGGTATAGCGCGGGATCACTTGGCTTCATTCCATAGACTGCTTCAGAATCCGATTGCGGCATGAGCGGAAAACTTTCCAAATAATTTCTGATAAGTGCGCCTCATTTCCTCCAATCCGAGGTAATCCCGCCAATGCCATCGCTCTGGGAATCCCATTTGACGTGTGATTTCCCTTCGAATGAACTGTGACGGGAAAATCTCACAGAAATGAACGCTGCGACTTCCGTCGTTATGTTGCACAAAGATGTAATCTTCGGCGACATCGCGCAATTCTGTCAGATCAGAAAGCGATTCGATCCTCTTTCCCGGAAAACGTTCAAGAACTGGCCAAAGATCGACTTCGACCGGGAAAATGTTTAAGTGAGCATGATCGACGCAACAGGTCGATTTATCCCGATCTCGCCCCGGTCCGTGCT
>CAIQXC010000033.1 GCA_903875675.1 Akkermansiaceae bacterium | reverse complement strand
CCGATCTGCTCGATTGTTAGGATTGAATCCCGGACGCTTTGGATCCCACCAATTCCACAAATCCGGGCGGGCATCCCACCATTGTTCGCCATCGAGTTGAACGACCACCGGCAGGTCATGTTGCACGGCGAGTTGCAGAAAGGTGGCAAGTGCCGCCTGCACCTTTGCCGGCGGTTCCTGCAGGTAGGAAAAAATTCCGGCCACGCCGACGCGGGTTGGTGCCAGCTGCGATGCGGGGAATTCTCGCCGAACGGCCTCAAAGAACGCGGCCGATTCCGCTCTACCCGATGTGTTAAGGACAATGAACTGATCGGCCGCAACCTCCCCGGCGCAGGCCGCCAGCATCATGGCGGCCAGCGTGGCTGCTGCGGACTGCGCAGCGAGTGTGCTCATTTCACCAGTTTGTCGATGCTCGGAACCACTTCCTGGCCCCAGACTTGGTAGCCTTGGCGGGTCAGATGCACCGTATCAGCTAGCATGCCGGGCAATATCTTGCCGTCTTTATCTAGCAATTTAGGACCAAAGTCCTGATAGAAAATCATGCTGTGGTCAACAAGCTTGGCAGTGCTGGCATTGATCGCCTTGGTCTTGTCGTAGGGCGTACCGGTGGACGGCAATATCCCAAGTAACAATATTTTGGTTTTAGGACACTGCGCCCGCAGGGCCTTGACGACGGTGGAGATGCCGATGGCAACTTCCTCGGCCGTGTTCATTCCTTGGTTGTTCGTGCCGATCATCATCACGATGAGCTTGGGCGTGGCATCCTTCAACTCGCCATCATTGAGGCGGAACAGCACGTTTTCGCAGCGGTCGCCGCCAATTCCGAAATTCACCGGGGTGTACTTGCCGAAG
The DNA here is from genome assembly GCA_903875675.1 of Akkermansiaceae bacterium. Taxonomy (GTDB): domain Bacteria; phylum Verrucomicrobiota; class Verrucomicrobiia; order Verrucomicrobiales; family Akkermansiaceae; genus Luteolibacter. Next base: position 4,763 of record CAIQXC010000033.1, on the reverse strand, counting down.
AACTTGCCAAACATATCTCCCGGCCACATCTGGGTGATCGAATCCCCCAAAAAACACACATCAAATTTCTTGGTCTTGGTTTGGTTGAGGTAATCTCCATGCATCCGCCAAAACCACCGCACCCCGCCCGGCACAGGCTTCGTCGGATCATTGGCCGAGGTGATGCCCGGCGTCTTGGCGGCGGGTGCCGCCGCTGCGGCCAGCATACTTGGCACCAGCCCCATGGCCGCCATTGCCGCAGCCAGGCCCAATGATGTTAGAAAACTTCTGTTTGACATATAATGGATTCTATCTGGTATGAGTGAGTTATGGATCACTTGTTGATCACACCGACGGCCTTGGCACCGGTGGGATCGTTGAAGGGATCGCCGGGGGTGTCGTTATAAACCCCGAATTCAGTGATGCATGGGTTGCCATTGGTGGTTTGCAACACCATCAGGCGGACTTTCTGGGTGCTTCGGCTAACAATCGGTGCGACAAATTCCTGGCCAATGCCTCGGCCATTGAAGCAGCCCGTCCATTTCTTCTCCTTGGCATCCCAGTATTCGATGACGTAGCGAAGGATCGATGATGATGGGTCTTCCTTGAGCTTGAATTCATTGATCGTCACCGGGGCGGCAAACGCCAGCTCCAGCCACTGATCCTTGGGCGCGTCTGCCTTCCATGATGTGCCATCGTTGCCGTCTATCCCTTTGGCTGCCTCGTTGCCAGCCACTGCCGAGGAGGCGGTGGCTTTTGCCTTGGAGGCGAGGTTGGGCGAGGCGCAGGCCTTGCTGAGGCTCTTGATGAAACAATTTTCAAATTTTGAGTGTTTATCTTTTTCGGGATCGGCCACACGCATGAGGCCCTCGCCGAGTGACAGATAGAACCGGCACTTGCTCCAGGTCGCTTCGGTGTGATCCGTGGTGTTGAGAATCTCGACTTTGCCGGCACCGCGCGGTGGCCGCTTGGCCTTGCCGTTGAGCACGCAATTCTCCATTTTGATCGCCTTGTTAGGATTGCCATCGGAGGCATAACAGCACAGCAGGAAGCCGGGGCCGTCGGTGTCGTGGAACAGGCAGTCGCGCATGGTCATGTTGTCGCAATTGCCTTCGAAGTCGAAGGCCTCGCCGTCGCCGCTGCCGTTGCCGACGTCCACAAACCCCCACTCGCTATTTTCGAATATCCAATCCTTGCAGCGGAAGAACATCGAGCCCGCCACCCCGTTGAACGACTTGAAGCCGCGGCCGACGTCGTGGGTGACGCAGTTGCGCATGGCACCCCGTTCCACGCCACGCAAGCCCTGCGGCCATTGATAGCCTTCCTCAAACAGGCAGGCGTCAAATGTCATGTTGCCAAACGGATAGATGAAGGACGCGTTCTTGTTGAAGTTGTCAGGGCTGTTGGTCCACACGCCGGAGGCCAGGCGGCGGAACACGCAATTTTTGATCGTGATGTCGGTGAGCACCTTTTTGTTTTCCAGTTCAAAGGTGAAAAAGCAAATTCCGAGGCCGATCTTGGTTTTCGGATAGTCCTCGTAATGCCGGTACATCAGTGAATCGTGAAAATAGCAGTCTTCAATCGAGATGGATTTTTTCGTCGGGCAACCCTTCGAATATTCGGCATAGAGGCCCGTCATGCAGTGGCTGAACTCAAGCCCGACCATCTTGAACCCGCCTTGGTCAGCCAGTCGGATGCCGACGCGGTCCTGCTTGTCGTCCTGGCGGTCGATGACCGGCTTGGCCCCCTGACCGTAGGAGCCGATGACAATCGGGTTTTGCGGTGTGCCCTCACCTTTGGGGGCGAATTCCTCGTTCCATGTGTCGCCGCATTGCAGCAGGATGCGGTCGCCTGGGGCATACTTGATGGAGGCTTTGGCGAGGGATTTCCATGGTCCGGCACCATTTCCTGGCACCCCGGCCAAGCCGGTGGCGGCATCGTCACCCTCGGACTGACTGATGAAATAGTCCTTTGCCGGCACTTGCAGGGTGCCCAGGCAAATGGTGGCTGCGGCGGCTCCGAGAAATGATGGCCTCAATAACTTCGTGTATGATCGGGACATGGGGATGATTCTTACTGCAATGGTTGCCACGTAGGGGATCTCGTGCGCATCAGGCCGGGTCCTACGGCAGTGCTGAGGGCAATCTTTCAGAGAGTGGAGAGCCTGCGGCCCATCGGCTGCCACAGGTCAGAGCCCCTGGCCTCGTCATGATTCGAGCGGATTCATGGGGCAGGAGCGGATGGGTTTCCGCAGTTTGCTGGCCAAGTTCAAGAGCTCAGACCTGCCCTTGCCGATCCTCGCCAGCCCGGCCGTCGCTAGCGGTCCAGAACAGGTCCCCGCTTGGCACAAAGCCGTCGAGCGGCTGGAAAAAGACCGGGCCAGCGATGCTCTGCCTGCCCTGCTCGCGCCCCGGTGCGAGTCAGTGATGCACCTGATGCTACCCAGGCTCGATTTCGCTGCGAGCCGCCGCGAGCTTGGAGATAGCGGCGGGGTAAAGGCGGTGCTCGGCCTCTTGGATGCGGGCATGGAGTGAGGCGGGGGAGTCGCCAGGCAGGATCGGCACGGATTGCTGGAGGATGATCGGGCCGGTATCCATGCCGACGTCCACGACATGGACGGTGCATCCGGTTTCGGCCACCCCGGCGGCGAGTGCCTGTTGCCAGGATTCCAAACCGGGGAAGGCCGGCAAGAGCGACGGGTGAATGTTGATGATTTGGTTAGGAAAGACGTCTAGTAGGGGGTGTTTGACCAGTCGCAGGAATCCGGCGAGGCACACGAGATTGACCCCTGCGGCCTGCAAGCGGGCAGCGGTTTCCTGTTGGGCTTCGGCTGGGAACCGGGTTTTGAAGCCGCGGCAATCGATGAGACCGGTCGTGATGCCGTGGTGGCGGGCGCGCTCGAGGATGAATGCGTCTGGATTATCTGAGAGCACGAGGGCAATGCGTGCGTTGAGAGATCCGGCGGCGATTGCGTCGAGAATGGCTTGCATGTTTGAGCCGGAGCCAGAGCCAAGAATACCGAGGATCATGCCATGAGTCTTGGGGCGTCCAGGGTCCCGTGCCAAGCTCAAATCACCAAACTTTCATGGAGCCGACAACGGGGCCCTCGATGGGACCCACCGCAGGATTGGCGGCGTTGCGAGGCTTGCCGAAATAATCACCATCAATGCGCAGTGGCGATGCATCCGGATTTTCATAGGCGCACCCACTCAACTTGGCTTTTCCTAACCGTTCCGTGGTCACCAATTGGCGGGCTGGTTCGGCGCTCGAGGCCGGGTCGGAATTCAAGGAAAGATACCAGCCATCGGCTTTTTTGATCAACCTGATTGCTGGATCGAAGCTGGCGTTGACCCGCGGGGCGGCTTCCGCCTTGGCAGGCATGGCACCCTTGAGAAACAGATTGCCTTGCATGGCCACGGGGAATTTTGCGGTGTCGTACGGGGCGGAATTCCAATGCTCCACGAAGATGTTGTTGTAGTAACGGTCATCGCCGTTCGGGTTATCGTGCATGCCTGCCAGTTCGGTGGAATGCGGCTTGTGGAAGGGTGTCAGGCGGCCGTCGAAGGGATTGGAGTTGAGGCGGCCCGCGATGAGATTGTGCACATAGGCACCCCCTTGCGACACACTGAGCAGGGTCGTCGGCGACAGAAACAAGTTGTTGTCCACAAGGAATGGTCCGTGGTCCACCTCGACGAACAAATCCTGGTCGGCATTATCATGGAACAGGTTGCGCGAGACTCGCGTGCCCTGCGCCATCCAATCCAGCCAAAGACCGCGGCACGTCCGATAGATGTGGTTGTGGCTGATCTCCACATCAATGGCAGCATGCAACTTGATGCCCGCCATCTCCGCGCCGGTGAACAAGCGGCGAACATGGATGTCATGGATGGTGTTGCCAGTGATGCTGCTGAACACGGCACCCAGACTGCCGACAATACCAGTTTGCTCGCAATCCGTGATGGTGTTGTTACGCACCTGGTGATGGCCAATGGTGTCCTTGTTCCAACCTCGGGCCAACCCACGCTCAATCGTCTTGACGTAGCCCTCGGCACTATCAGCCGACGTGTTGTCGAATTCATCGCCGTGCTTGCCCAAGGCAATGCCCGAACAAACCGAGTGACGCACCACGTTGTTCTCGATGATCCATCCCTTGCTCCAATTCGTGCCAATCACCCCGATTTGCTCGGCGGTTGGCGGGGCCCACGGAGTGGCCGCCTTACCTAGCTTGAAACCGCTGACAGTTAGATAGTTGATGCCGGTTTTCTCCGGATAGAAAACAGATTGGCGCACGTTGATTTCCACCTCCTGAGTGTTCGGATCCACCCCCTCGAACTGCGCCCACAAGGTGGTTGTCGCTGCTTCCACCTGAGCGAACCACAACGGAGTGGGCGCTACAGGCGCTAGCACCGCGTCGAGCTTCGCGGCCTCTGTGAGCCACTCGCCATTCAGATAGACTGCGCCCGTGTGATGGGGGCGACCCTTGCCGTGAAACCAGTCGCCATGGATCAGGTCGCCGTAGGGGTTGAAGCGGCCGAAAAGCGCGTTAGGCAGGACGACTTTCCAGGTATCTGCCTGGACTTTTTCCCAGCCTATCACCGGTTCGGCACCGGTGATGACGACCGTCTCGCCGACAGCCGCCTGATAGACGATGCGCTGCTGGTCGGACGTGCCGCCGCGCGGCGGATTGACGCGTTCGCGGTACACCCCGGCATGCACGCTGATCACATCGCCTGCTTGGGCAAGGTTGGCGGCGGCTTGGATATGACGCAGCGGGGCGGCGAGGG
>CAIQXC010000032.1 GCA_903875675.1 Akkermansiaceae bacterium | reverse complement strand
GTAATTCCGCACGCCGGGATCTGCGAGGGGGGCGTCGGTCAACCGGCGTCCCTACCTTAATCGCAAAATATATGAAGACACTCATCACAATACTATCAATCGCCTTGCTTGTACCTATTGCCAATATCCGTGGCGAGACCCTTGAACCTAAATCTGAAGTGAAAGGCGAAGTACTCGAATTTGGGATTATTGAATCTGTAGGCGCTGAGAAGGCGGTTGCCAGCCCGGAATCTGCATTTGGCAAGGCCGTCAGCGCACCTGGTGCACGTTTCATCGAGCGCACGAATCAAATTCCGGCAAATCTGGGGACCACTTTCGCTTTCAAGTTTAAGATTACGGGCGTGACTGAGAAGGACACAGCGGACTACAAGCTAGTTGTTATCCATCCACCGTTCAAGAATGCGAAGGGCGAAATCGAACGCCAGTATTCAGCAGTGAAGTCTTGGCCCACACAGGACTTCACCTTGACTACAATCACAGGATATAGACTCAATCACTCTGATGAACTGATTCCCGGGATATGGACTTTTGAGATATGGTATCATTCCCAGAAGGTTGTATTGCAGTCGTTCAATGTCGTAAGGCAGGGAGTCAATCCAACTCCGTGATGAAAACCTACAAATGCGAACGAGACGGTCGTGGCAACGCTCTTGAGCCGTCCTCTCACCCATCAACTTCGCCTTCAAAGGCGCGTGCCACACCTTGCTGCTGAAGAGGCGAGGCGTTGTTAACATATATCGGAGTGCAGGGCCAAGTTGTCGGCGAGCGCATCGATGGTGAAGTTTGCGGGTTTTTCCTCATCAAGGATTTTGCCGATGTATTGACGGGATTTCCCGAGTTTGGTGGCAAGGGTGTTGCGGTTGAGCCCGGTCGCCTCCATGGCGCGGAGGATGTCCTCCACGATGAGCCCCTTGGTGACATCAGCGAGGAACGCGGGATCCGCACGGAGAAGGGCCGCAGCTTTCTGCAAGCGGGCCAGTTCCGCCGGAGTCGCCTGGCGGGTATTTTCGAAAAGCGATGCGATGTCGTCCGGCAAAGGTGTTTTGGCGGGGAGTGCGGCGGTGGGGCGTCTTTCAGTTTTGCTGCTCATCTTGACCTTCGTCTCGTCCCGGATCCGGTCCACTTGGCCGATGATCGATAGGACTTTCATGATTTTCTTGTAATCGCCCGGTGACTTCCGCTCCCACTCGGCCAAGGGACCGAGCACGAGGTTGCGGCCTGGGGTTCATTGGCTGTTACTGCCGTTAGCCTCCGCTTTTGGTGTAGGCATAACCTGCCCGTGCTTAGCGCCGCCAGAGTGATGATGTTTTTCAGCGCTTTCATTTGTGGGTGGTGGGTAGGTCTATTTTTTGGTCAGCGGGTGGTTAATAGCTCTAGCAGGACAATGATGGCGGTGAGAGTCACTGCAAAGCCGACCACAAACACACCGCGCGGCAGGTGCAGTAGATCGGGCAGCAGGACCTTTCCGAGGTCGCCCCATTTCTCAATCGTTCGTTGCGTCCATCCCGAAAGCTCGGCGAAAAGCCACGATCCAGCGACGAGTCCGACCATGCCAAAGAGCGCGTCCCAGCTCCCTTGTCCCAGAGCAGCGGCGGCCGTGCCGGGGCAGTATCCAAGCAATGCAAAACCCGCTCCGAACAGCAGTCCCCCGATCATGTTGGCTCCGACTCGCGTGGGCTTGATGTGCAGGTTCACTTTGGCGAAATGGTGCAGTACAAATATGCCAACCATGCCGACGACGATGGCGGTCAGCATCACCTTCGCGACCGTGAAGTCCTGCAGGAGCAGTTGACCGATGAGCACGTTGAATTTTCCTACGCCGCCTTTCTGCAAGAGAAAGCCAAACGCCAAACCAAAAATCGCGCCGAGCATGAGTTTGGAAGTTGCGGCCACGGGCGGCGGGGGCTTCTCCGTCGATTGCTGCACTGCTTTTCCTGGATCAATCATAGTTCCTCACAGTTTGAAAAGCAGCATGGCGACAGTGATACCGCCGATAAAAAAGCAAACCACGGAGATCCACGATGCCACGTTGAGTTGAAGCGTTCCACTGATGCCGTGGCCGCTGGTACAACCTCCGGCAAGCCGTGCGCCAACGGCCATCAAGACGCCACCTCCAAAGGCGACAACGGCGCGTAATGCGATGCTGTCACCGAAGCGTGCCACCCACATGGCCGGAAGCCATTCACTCGTGAACTCCCCCCCGGTCAATGCCGCAATCGCGCCGCCAGCGATGGTTGCGACGACGAAGACGAATTCCCAGTCCATGCACGGCGGGTTGTCTTTGAAGTAAGCGAGCGACTCGGTATGGCGTTTCGCAAACCGCTTTCCGATGAAGCCTGATACCTTCGCATAGAAGGACGACGCGCCGATGGGGCTGTCTGAAAAATAGAAGGTCAACCAGGATAGCACACCAATTCCCGCGCCGACAATGTAGGGAGACCACGCCGGCCCCGGATAGTTGAGTGCATTCGCACCTGGCTCCACGGCGACTGCAACGTGCAGGGGAAGGAGGGCAAGAACTCCGATGAAGCAAGGGGCTTTGCGACAGATCCTCATTTCGTTTTCAGCTCCATTTCAACTGGGAAGCCGGCGTTCTTCCAAGCCTGCCAGCTTCCCGGGACATTGTAGACGCTGCCGAACCCTGCCTGTTTCAGGATACTCGTGGCAATACTAGCACGATAACCACTGTCGCAATAGACCGCCGTCGGTTTGCTCTGGTCCAGTTCGCCCAGATTCGCACGAAGTTCACCGAGAAATACATGCGAGGCATTCGGGATATGTCCTATATTCCACTCGTCCCGTGAGCGCACATCGAGGAGCTGGAGTTCTTTTCCCGCCTGCTTGATCTCTTGCACGGTCATTTGCCCGACCGCCTCCAGTGGCAGCCCCGCGTTATCCCATGCCTTCATTCCGCCGACGAGGTAGCCGGCGAATTTTGTGTAACCGGTGCGTAGAAAGAGACGGACGATTTCATTGATTCTTTCGTCTGACTCCAACACCAAGAGAATCGGCTTGGTGGGATCGAGCAGCCAACCTGCCCAAATGGAGAGCATGGGTGATCCGCCGATGCTCAGCGAGCCTTTGATATGACCTCCGCCAAAGGCCAGCATCATGCGGGTATCAATGAGGATGTTGTCATCATCCGCGATTGCTTCCTGGAAGAATTTTGGGGGAAGTCCGCGCACTGGTGGCAGGTTTCCCAACACTTTGGGGCCTTCGGCGTTCAACTTTTTCATGCGTGGAAAATAGGTCGGCGCGGGTGGAGCGGTGGAGAGCGCATAGTCGGTGAAGCTTTCCACATCTTGAAATTGGAGGAACGCATTGAAACGCCGCTCATAACCAATTGTGCTGCTGAGCCGATCGCCAATGTCCGCGCCGCAGGGTGAGCCGTGACCATGTGCCGGGTAGATAATC
>CAIQXC010000031.1 GCA_903875675.1 Akkermansiaceae bacterium | reverse complement strand
GGCTGGTCGTTCGCCTTGTGCAGCTCCCCACGGCACATCGCTGCGCCGCAGTAGCACTCGGCTACCCGTCGGTTCCACGTCACTGACGGACTCAGACTTTCACTGGTTGGTTTCATGGTTTCATCAACGCACGGAGCGCCGGCGTCCCGCCGGCAATGTTCGGCATCCTGCCGAACATCCACCATTGAAACGCTCTACTCCATCCGCAAACGTTCCACAATCTTGTATAACCTAATACCTATACGAATATGCACATGATCCATAAGACCGACGAAGCCCTGGGCTTCATCCCACTACCTAACAATTCTGGAAAGCCAATCACCGTGGTAGGCACGGATGCCATCCGCGATGGTTTCGACGCGATTTGCCTGGACCAGGCGGTCAACTCGCGGCTGGCGCCCGGGGTCACTGATGTCATCCTCAATCCCGACGGGCATGCCGGATACGGTGCGCCGATCGGATGCGTGATGGTATCGCCGACGCATATCTATCCGGGGCCAGTGGGGGTGGATATCAAGTGCTCAATGTCCCTGTTGCAGCTCAACATCACAGAAGATGCCCTGGTGGACAAGCGCACCCGCCGCCAGATCATCGATGCAATCGTCGCCCGCACCCCCACCGGCGCAGGCCGTGGCCAGCGCTCGGTGAAAAAAAGCCGACACGTGGACCGCGAACTCGGCACGCTTGCGGTGACGGAGGGGGCCTCGCAGCGCGTGTGCCAGGCGTTAGGCATCCCGCTGGAATGGGCGCTCCGTTGTGAAGACTCGCAACACACCGGACACGACGGCACGCACGCGGCTCTTGCCCTCCGCCTTGAAACGATCCTAGCCGCCGGACGAATCCGCAATTTTGCCGAGAAAATGCAACAACTCGGTTCCTATGGTGGCGGCAATCATTTCGGTGAGTGCGAGATTACCCGAGTTATCGACCGCCCAAGCGCCCGCGACGCCGCAGCCGTTTTTGGCTTGCTAGATAAGCACGCCTCATTCCTCAGTCACTGCGGCTCGCGCGGCTTCGGAAACTTGCTAGCCCAAGGCCAGTTCAAGGACCTGGAGCGTAAGTTCGAGCTGTGGGGCACGCCCTATCCTTCCGGCGACAAGAAACTCGTCTATGCGCCACTCGGCACCCCCGAGGCCAATGCCTATCTGGACGACATGGCGCTCGGTGCCAACTTTGCCACGGTCAATCACCTGCTCATCAATGCGCTGGTGCTCGAAGCGTTTCAGGAGGTCCTGCCCGGAACTCAAGGCAACTTCGTGTACTTCATCTCCCATAACATTGCCCGTGAGGAAATTATAGACGGCACCAAGGCCTGGGTTCACCGCAAGGGTGCCACCCGCGCGATCCCCGGCGGCCACTTCGCGCTGGCCGGCACGCCGTTTGCAAAAACCGGTCATCCAATTCTGCTGCCCGGCAACCCGCGTGATGGCTCGGTTGTCATGGTCGCCCAAGGCGGGGCCGAGCGCACAGCGTGGTCGGTCAATCACGGGGCCGGTCGCGCCATGGGTCGCAAGCACGCCGCGCGCACACTCGACCAAGCGACGGTTGATGCGGATTTTGATGTGTCAGATATACTAACCAACTGTAGGAAGTATCCGATCGACGAGGCACCCGACGCCTATAAGAATTTCTCCGAGGTTTTGCGCAGTGTCGAGACTGCCGGTCTTGCTACCCCAGTTGCCAAGCTCCAGGCCCGCTTTGTCATCAAAGACGAAACCGCGCCGGATGACTGAGAATAGACAGAAGACAGAAGACTCGAAGACAGAAGAAACGGGAATATCATCGCTACTTGCCGGTTTCCCGGTTTCTCTTTTTTGTCATCATCTTGTCATTTTTTCTTCTATCATTATCCACTAACTCAATTTTATGATCTATCTAGATGGTTCTGCGGGTGGCGGGCAAATGCTGCGCACGGCTCTTGCACTTTCCATGGCCACCGGGCAGGCGTTCCGGATGGTTCACATTCGTGGTCAGCGCCGCAAGCCCGGTTTGATGCGCCAGCATTTGACCTGCGTAAAGGCCGCGTGTGAAATTTCGACCGGAACTGCTATCGGTATGGAGATTGGATCCACCGATCTGACATTTCATCCGGGCGAGGTGCGGAGTGGCGACTATCACTTTGCAATAGGCACGGCCGGCAGCACTTCGCTGTTGTTCCAAACATTGTTGCCTGCGTTGTTGTTGACGGATGCCCCCAGCCGCTTGCGGCTTGAAGGAGGTACCCACAACCCGCTGGCCCCGCCATTTGAATTCCTAGATCGAGTTTTCCTTCCGGCCATGCGCCGCATGGGTGCTGATGCCACAATCAGCCTCGTGGAGAGCGGCTTTGCACCGGTGGGGGGCGGCATCATCGAATCGATAGTCAACCCCTGCGCCAGGCTTGCCCCCTGCGCATTCCTCGCACGCGGCGAGCTTCAAGACCTGCGCATCCGTGTGCCAAGCCGCTATCTATCCGCCGTGATCGGCCAGCGAATGCTCGAAGCCGCGTTGGAAAGATTCCCGGGTTCGGATGCCGATGTGGACGTTCGCGAACCCGGCCCGGGTCGAGGTGTTTGCTGTCTGGTGGAAGCTGTTTTTGAACACACCGCCGAGCTGACCAGCAGCTTCGGCGAGCAAGGCGTCTCTGCCGAAAAGGTCGGTGCCCGTGCTGCAAAAGCCATGCATGACTTTATCGGTTCCGGGGCAGTGGTAGGCCGCCAACTCGCCGATCAACTTCTGCTGCCCATGGCCCTCGCGGGTGTCGGCAGGTTTACCACCATGGCCCCCGACGCACATGTGCCTACGAATATCGCCGTCATCGAGCGCTTTCTGCCGGTGAAATTCGGCATCACCGAGGCAGCCCGCAGCACCCGTATGATCACCGTGGTGGGGGCGTAGAAGTGCGCCAGCGGTGTTCTGTTTGGGGCAATCAGGGCGCGTTGAGGCCGCCACGCCCTACCGCGTTATTTGTCCGTGGCTTTTTCAATCTGGGCGATGAGTTCCTCTTTGGAAGGAGGGGTTGCGTGGGTGACAAAGAAGGCGGTCACTGCGTTGGCGATGACGAGGCGTTCCTTGAGTGACAAATCGCCGAGCGACGCGCAGAGGAAACCTCCATTGAAACTGTCGCCAGCGCCTGCCAGGCGGACGACGTTTGATTGGCGCTCTTGGATGGCATAGGCTTCACCATCCACAGCACTGGAAGCGGCTGCAAATTCCGGCGTGTGGACAACCAGTTCATCGAAGCCGATTTTTTGACGGGCGACGGTCAAGGCTGAGGAGATCGCCGCCGGTGTGAGTTCCGGGCGCTCGACGCCAATTCTTGAAAACAATTCCAACACCTCATGTTCGTTGAGGCTCAAGGTCATGGGGATTTTGCTGCTGAACGATTGGATCAACTCCAGGCTCTTGATGAAACTCTCGCTGGACTTTTTCTTGATGTCGGCGAAGTCGAAGAACATCCGGCGTGGCGGCGTGGTGGTTTCATACTGTTTCATGAAGCCACTGAAGAGCTCATCAAAGGCTGCAGTAAGCGACCAGTAGCCAAGTCCCAAGATATCGACCCCTGCGAACATTTCCTTGAGTTTGTCTTCTCCGAAGTGCTTTTCAAAGTGTCCCCAAGTCAGGCTGGAGACCGCCTGGATATCACTCATCAGGACCTTGCCGTCGCTGAACTCCAAAACAATCGTCAAGGCCGGGTCGCCAAGGGATGCCAGCTCACACATATCCTTGAACGGCTCGTAGGCCGGATCGAGCACCTGGTTGCCGAAAAGACCGGGCAAAAGGGGCTTGAGGCCCAAGCATCCGGCGACGCGGCCGGTGTTGATGGCAAAGCCGCCCTCGCAACGGCGCT
>CAIQXC010000030.1 GCA_903875675.1 Akkermansiaceae bacterium | reverse complement strand
GTGGCCGGGTTGCTGGTTGCTCCCATTCTGCCGGATCGTCTTCCCATCGCTCGCCGTTGAACCATGTCGCGGGATGTGGGATGTACTGCGGATCTTTCCATGCGATTGCCGACGCATAGGTCTTGACCTTTTCGAGCAGAAATTCTGCCGGATGGGTTTTGAGTGCGTTCTTGATAGCTTTCAGCGCAACGGGTTTTGAAACCTTTCTGGGATATTCCTGGTAGATGGATTCTGCCAATTGGTCACAGGATGGCTTTTTCGTGGAAACTTCCAATTTCAGCAAATCGCCAAGATCTTTATCCCTTATTGGTTTCCCTTCATTGGTTATACCTTCCCGTGCCCCAAATGGCACTATTGGAGTGCCATTTGGGACACTATTGGAGGTCGTTTTTGGCACTATTGGCGGTTCTTCAATCGTATCCCATTTGGCACTATTGGATTCCTGATTTGGCACCATTGAAGCAAGCACCTGGTAGCGGCACGATCCGCCAAAAGGTTTTCCGATGTTCTTGATGAGTCCGCGTTTTTCAATGGCCTGCAGCGTCCGGTGGATAGTCCGGCGGCTCATGCCGCAAACTTCCATCATGCTCTCATAAGACGGCCATGCAACGCCCGTTTCTTTTTTGGCCTTGCGGCAGAGGTGGCCGTATAGGCGAAACTCGGCTGGCGATAGTCCGGCATCGTCGAGCCATACCGGAATAAAAGCGCGTAGTGGTGCTTCGCTCATTCAGTGGTTGAACCTCCGCGTTGAGTTTTGACGGTCGAGCTGGTCAAGGACGGCCAGCACGCCGCGCGTCTTGCGCCGTGGTGCCACCTGGGGGACGTGATCCCGCAGCGGGTCGGATAAGTTGCGCTCGGCCAGCGCAAGCTCCTCGTCGAGGGACGCGGGCCATGGCAACGGCTGGTCGTGCCCGAGGGCGGTTTCAAGTCGTGTTCGTTCGGAAATAGTCATGGTGTTTGAATTTTGGTTAGTATGTAAATCAGGATCAAAGGGATTTCTGTTTGGGTCATAGTATTATGGAAATTGTTTCCATTATTCAGCATCGCCGGCATCGTCCACGGCTTCCAACAGGTTTTGGATTCCGGCGATGCGTTGTTTCTGGGTAGTGGCTGGAAATCGGAGGATATACTCGTCATAGGCGGCAGAGAGGTGAGCGAAGAGGGATAGAGCATTTCCTTGGCGCTGCCCTAGCCTGAGTTCGCGGAAGTGTGCGCGGATGGCTTTCCACGAAACCCCGGTGTTGAGCGCATTTTTGATGGTTTCAAGTATGGCTTCCTCACTCATGGCACCTGGGAGTGCCATATATCGGGCAACCTCAACCTTGGCCATCTTGTGTTTCGTCACCTCGCCGATACAGGTTTTGGTTGCATCGTCGGCTCTAATAGTCATCGCAGTGAAAGCAGATTCCCATCCGTAACTCATCTGAGTCCTACGGCACCCCTCGCGGACCAAGTACCGAGGCAGCTTGTCGATAAATTTTCCCGTCCAGCTCTTCGGCCTGCCCCTCTTCGGCTTGGGTGTATTTTCGGAAACAGTTTCCGCAATGCTGGAACTAACGACAGCCCCCGCCGATGACGGGTTGAATAGAACGGCGGAGCTCATTGTGCGGACCCTCCCTTGCGATCAGTGCGAACCAAAAACGGCAGCTCGGCCTTGCCGCCGACGCCCGCCTCGATCCATTCGTCGAGACTGCGGAGGTCGATCAAACGGCGGCCTCGCTTTGCGCCGGGGAATGATCTAACGAGTGAGCTTCTAAGAACACCGCTTGCCGCTGCGTTCTCGATGACACGG
>CAIQXC010000029.1 GCA_903875675.1 Akkermansiaceae bacterium | reverse complement strand
TCGCCTTCGAAGGCGCGGGCGGCGGCGCGGGCTTCGGCGACGGCTTCTTCGCGAGCCGGCAGTAGGCGTTCCAGCTCGGTGTCGCGCACTTCCAGGCTGCGGATCGAGACCGTCAGTTCGGCTCGCTCGGCACTCAGTTCGGTGAAGCGCTTGTGGCCCAGATGGGTGTCGAGGACACGCACGTCGGCGGCGAGCGCCTGATAGCGCCGGGCCTTGGCGACTTGGCGGCGCAGTGAGTTCATGCGGCGCTCTTGCTCGGCGAGCACATCGGACACCCGGAGCAAATTCGCCTCGGTGTACTCAAGTTTGCGCAAGGCCTCCTTTTTTTCTCGCTTGAATTTGGTGATACCGGCGGCCTCTTCGAACACGGCGCGGCGCTCTTCGGGTTTGGAGGAGAGGATTTGGTCGATTTGTCCCTGGGCCATGATCGAGTAGGCGGTGCGGCCGATCCCGGTGTCCATGAACAGGTCGTGGATGTCCTTGAGCCGGCAGAGCGTGCCGTTGATCCGGTATTCCGAGCGGCCATCGCGGAATACCCGTCGGCCAATCGCCACTTCGTTGAACGCCACTTTGAGCAGGCCTTCGCAATCGGCCATGGTGAGAATGACTTCCGCCATGCCCAGAGGCTTGCGCTTCTCGGTGCCGTTGAAAATAACGTCGGCCATCTCGCCGCCGCGCAGGGCTTTGGCGGAGGTTTCGCCCAGGACCCAGCGGATGGCATCCACCACATTGCTCTTGCCGCAACCGTTCGGGCCGACGATGCCGGTGACGCCTTGGGCAAATTCAAGCACCGTCTTGTCGGCGAACGACTTGAAGCCGTGGATTTCCAGAGTCTTTAAATACATGATGAAAGGAGGAGTGGGGGGAAGCCCGAGAGGGAATGGGCGTCCACAAGGCTAGCCAAACCCACCTCTTCTGCAACCCAGAATGGCAAAATCAACAAGATATGGTGGGTTGATCCTGATCAAGATACAAGATGCTGTGTATCGGATATTTCGGAAAACCGAAGGAAATTGCGGTTTCACGGGCTTGGGGCATCTCTTCCCGGTGGGTGGCCCCGGGAGCCCGGCTCAATTCCCGAGTTGGCCACCATTTTCGAACACGCCTGAGCCATTGGACGCCAATGAGGCTCAAATTTCCGGGATTTTACGAATCAGGTCGAAGTTGCAGATGGTGCGTTGGATGCGTCCGGAAGGATCGAGCATGAGCGAGCCCTCCGGAGTGGCTGATATGAGGAGATGATCTCCGGCGAGATTGAGCATTTCATATCCCAGAGCGGCCAGATCGGCAGCGGATTCCTGTAGGATGGTCCGGTACTGGTTGTCGTCCAGAAGGTGATGCTGGTAGGCTTGGCAGGCATCCATGGCGATGGTGATTTTATACCCGTGGTGGGGCTGCTTTTGCAGGGTTTTCATATCATCATTGAAGGATAACAGAAAATCGTATTTGCCGATGAACAGGTGGGCCAGTCGGCGTTTCTCCAGCCTTGCGAGAGTGCTGCGCATGATTTCCTCCGCCTCTTGGGCGTTGAGGAGCCGGTCATTCAATGCTTGGCTGATGGTTGTGAGGCCCCAGTGTTGGTTGGCGGGGGAGTAACCGATCTCGGGATCGATGCCGCGCCAGCAGCCCCACAGCACATAGTAATCGTGATGGTCTGAGAGGATTGATTCGGGGCATTCTTCGGGCGTGAGGTGATGCTCGGCTGCCTCGTAGCGGCGGGGATCATGGTTGAAGCGGGCCATCGTAGAGCGCTGGCCGGTGCGGTAAATGGCCCGAGGATGAGTGGCGCTGATCCCGTTACTTCGGAGGGTCTCGGCAATGAGTACTTCTTCAAAGGGTGAATTGTAGCCATGCTGCACGATGGGAGAAGGGAGTTCATCGAGTGGGTTGCTTTCGGGCAGAATGCCGACTCTCGAGCGTTTGTAAACCAAATGAATGTTATCGGGGGTGACGGAATGGTACACCTCATTTTTGGATGAGAGGCGGATTCTGTCGCGGCTCCGCCATTTTTCCGGGAGGAAAAAGTTAAAGAGTTTGTGATTGTTGCCAAGCACCCAGAGTTTGCCGCCGTTAGGTGTCGGGCCAAAGATATATGGGATGTTGTTTTCGGTGATGCTAGTCAGTTCGCTGGGCATGTTATTCAAATTGGAATCATCGAAGCGTTCGTAAACATGCTGCCAGTATTGTCTGCGGCGTGACAGGCCGTAAAACCGTTCATGTTCGGCAGTTCGCCGCAAAAGCTCGTAATCGATGAGCGCGTACGGATATTGGTCGTTTTTGCGCAACAGCTTGCCTTGCTTGTTGACCCTGAGGATGATGTGGGCGGGCTTGGTGTCGAGCACCTTGAAACCGCTGGGAATCATGTCTTCAAAGTACGCTTTCTCCGTTAGGGTATCACAAATTTCTCGGCTCAGAGTGCCTTGTTTGAGCAGGTCATCCAAGCCGAGGCCCTTCACCCAGGAATAGACCATGATATACTGGCGGCTAATATCGAGTTCGACCGGGTCAAAATCCTCGGTAAGGGTGGTATCCTTGTCCATGACGGACTTGCTGATGCGGAAGCTGTCCGAGCTGCGGCCGAGTTGCCAATTTTGGCAGACTTGAGCCGGGACGAAGATGGCGAGGGGTCGTTGGGTCAGGAAGCGTTTGTGGCGGCCGAACACGCCTCTTCGCAGTTCTAGCAATTTTCCAAATTCTTCAAAAGGCCCGTTCCATCGGGCGCTGGCGAAATCCTCGTCGGAGATGAATTTGGACCTGGATGTCAGCAGTGGGTTGACGTCCTCGCCGATGCGGCAGAACTTAACCACAAGATCCAAGCTGTGGCCAAACACTGGTTTGGTAGCGACCTTGTAGACAGCGCTTGTACCCGGCAAGCGGGTTCCGTGGTGAAAGAAATACTCATGGTCGTACCAATTTTCGGGCAGTAGGCAGCGCAGTACAGGCACCCCAAAATCGGTGAGGTAGAGGTCACCGCCATTGGGTGGTTTGAGGTGTTTGTATTCGATGCCAAACGCCTTGTATTTTTTCTCGGTGACGAGGGATTCCAAGCCGCTGAGATTCCCGAGTTGGGTGGATGAGTCATTGGGCTGCGCTGGTATGGAGCCAGCTGAACTGGTGGGCGGAGATTGGCTCATAATGCAAACCATATGAAGATGCCCGATGGCTGTCAACCCCGTTAGCCGCGCATCACAGTGACCACCAGCACGGTCTTGAAGCCGGCACGCCGGAGAGTGGTGGCACAGGCTTGAGCCGTCGAGCCGGTTGTCAAGACGTCGTCGATGAGCACAACCCCCGGCCCACCGGTGCTGTTGAGGTGGCGGTGGCCTGCGGAGGTGAGTGCGAAGGCGGCGTGGAGGTTGTGGAGGCGATCCCTACGGCCTAACATCGTCTGTGTGTCGGTGCGGCGGATGCGTTTGAGGGCGGCGAGCACAGGCAGGGAGGTGAGTTTGGCCACGATGCGGGCGATTTCGGCGGCTTGATTAAAATTGCGGTGTTGGAGGCGTGAGCGGTGGAGAGGCACCGGGACGAGTGGCCAGTTGGCACTGAGGGCGGGGCGGAGGCGCACGTCGCTGAATGCTTCGGTGGCAAGGCGGCCCAATTCGGCGGCCAAATGGATGGCGCGGGAGTATTTCAGCTGGTGAATGAGTTGGCGGGTGCGTTCGTCGCGCAGCATCGCCGGTCGGGCAAAGGCGAAGGCAAAGTCGAGTTCGCCACAATTGGGACATTGGAACGGTTCGTCGATGCGTCCTTGGAACGGCTCGCCGCATTTTTCACAAAACGGCGGGGTGAGCCGTGGCAGGTCCCTGTTGCAGGAATCGCACAGCGAACGGCCGTCTTGGAGGACTCGTTCACACAGCGCGCACCGCGGGGTATAGATGAAGTCGAGCAGGCGGTCGGCGAGATTCTGCCAGCGATGGACCGGGACGAGCATGGCGGGAACCTAACGTCTCCGGTAAAAATGGCAATCCAGAAGTGGGCCAGAAGTGAGCGAGTCAAGGGGGCGGCCATTCGTACACCCAAGTATAGACGCTATAGGTGGCTGAACCTGGATCGTGGAAGACACGACCTTTGATTTCCTCCCCACAGCGACAGGTGAGTTTCAGGCCGGTTTGAAAGAACACCGGGTCATCGTCGTGGAATCGGTAGGCGGAAAAGTTGTTGGCCATTTTGTCAACATGGGTGAGGCCGGCCACCGGGCCGAAGTAGAGTTGGTTTTGATGAAAGTAGCCGGATCCGAGGAAGTAGTCCTCCAGGCCGGATGATAAGTATTCGGGTTTGGCGGAACCATTGAGGTAGGCCCTCACGCAGCCTTCCATGTAGCCCAGGTCTTTCCAGTCGCCGGACTTGCGTTCGCCCTGAACTGCCATTGTTACCTGATAGATCGAACCGGCTCCCTTCACGTCACACAGGGTGAATTCCTCAAGTTGCTTGGCTTTGTATCCCTCCAGGCTATGCAGTCTAAGCCGGGCTGTATCGGGCAGGCGGCGACCCCCCACCACCAAGGGCAGGTTTTCCGTGCCACGAATTGTCCACCATGCATTGCGCCCGGTGACGCTATCAAAAACCTTCGTCACCGGCAGCACCGTCACCCGCACGCCGTTGCCATAGGGGATTTGGTAATTGTTAAACTGCCCTCCGTAGCGGCCCATTTTGGGGCTGCCGAATGGATCGGGTGGTCCGCCAAAACCGTAGCCGTGGCCGAGATCGAGCGCCATATCGATGGATGCCTGCTTTTCACCATCCACATAGACACGGATGCGGACACGCTCGTCCAAGGCGAACCACATGTGAGTGAGACAGCCCTTGCCGTCCCTTTTCAGGAGTTCGACCTCTTTGCCAAGGTCCAGAATCTCCTCCTCCTTGCCCATCACGCTGAATGTCTTCAGCGTCGTCAGATCCTGAGCGACTGTGGGTGTGGCTGCGCGGACGCTTGCCGGGAGGCAAAGGCCGAGAGAAAGCGTGCGAAGAATCCATGCCATGCGAAGACTGTTCATCGCCAAGATCTTTCTCCGGGCCTGAGCCGGAAGCAAGGAGTTAGAGTCACGCCTTTGTCAACAGCTTTTCCGCCTTGGCCTTGGTCGTCGCCGTGTGCTTTCCATCCACTCATTTTGCGGAGTCGTGGAGCGTCTTCAACTCGGCCAGCGCGGGCTTCGGCGGCGGCAAAAGATGTTGCCTCGTCGCTGTATATGGGTTGTGGGGGTACCTTCAAGCATCTGGCCCGTGGAGAGGGTGTCGCCAAGGATTGCCGCGAGGTTGCAAGCAGTGATGGGAAAGTCGTGTTGAAGGTGGAAGGGCCGGAATTCATGGGTAACGTCCGGTTTTATGAGGCAGCGACGAATAAGCCGGTCGGCCCGGTGATGGTCCTCTCGGAACCTGAGTTGGAACAATACCCGCAAGCCGTTCGATTGCGATGAAGCCATTCCACGGGCGCTCAGTGCTTCAAAGCGAGTAGCAGATTGCCCTCCATTTGACTGACGCGGTAGCCGGTGCGGAACAGGAGTGGGCTTGTGGGTTGCGTGGCATAGGCTTGTCGCAAGTCGTCCTGCTGGTACTTGGAAAAGAGCTTGATGGGCTGCTCGTAAACCCCGAAATACCGCAGCGTCCAGCCCCCTGTGAAACAACGGAAAGGAATCCCAGAATCGTCCTGCAGAATCCCCCGTGACTGGGCTAGGAAGAATTCTCGCGATTGCGAAAATCCGTCGCCGTGCATCAAGTACGACGCGGCCTTGAAATACGTGATATTGCCCCCGAGACCAGCCAGCCACTTGCGGTACCCGCTACTGAATCCGGCGTTGGACAAATCCGCCTCAATATAGCAGGCCCGATGCGATAGGCCGGCAGCATCGCAAAACCGCAATTCAACCCCAGGCTTGCCTCCGGCGGAGAAGCGGTTGACGGATTCAACCCGGCCGCCGGTAAGCGCCACGGTGCTGAGCAGAATGGGTGTCACTCCCCGCAGGGCGCTCCGTTGAAGATCGGAACGCATATCTTGGGTGATGAAATACCCGCTTTCCAAATGGGTTCGAGTGGCTTGCCGGAAAGCCGTGAGCACAGCTAGCACCTCGCCGGGCGGCATGGATTCCAACGCCGGTACCTCACCCGCCGGTTCCAGTCCCATCAGCGCGTAGGTCCTCGCTTGAGGAAACAGGGCACTCACGTGAAGCAGGTCCGGTCCCCCGAACGGATAGAGCACCGTCTCGCCGTCGCTGAAATTGGGTGAAAGCTCGCTGTTTGACCAAGAGCGCATGTGGTTCAGACGCAAGGTGGCCCCCCCCCAAACGGCCCTCATTTCGCGGCGGTGCGCCTGATATTCTTCCGTCTGCTGGAGGGCTGACAAGGTGGCGCCGTTGCGCAGAGGCATTCCCGCTAGAAACAGCCCAATATCGTCTGGTCCTGCGTTGCCTAACGCAAGGGGAAACCTGGCGGGCGACTCGGTGTTTCGTTGGTGGGGGTCTTGCACAGCGGATGGCTCAAATGGTCCGCAGGAAGCGAGACAACTGAGGATCGGCAGGATGATAAGGCGGATTCCCAGGGGCGTGTGATTCATCGCGTTGTTGTTTGCCGTGTTGAGGTTGTTGCGGCTCCATGGCCATGACCGAAGCGATGGTCTCTGCAATGGCGTTGGGGGACGCGGATTTCCTCAAATGGCTGTGACCCTACCGGAATCCGGGCAGAGTGGATTGGGTACCGATAGTTCCTCACCTTTCGTGGCTTCCCGTCCAGATCCAGATGGAACATGGCAATCTCGTCCACTGAACCCTGTCCGTTTTCGAGTCCCACGCACGGAATGCCACCCAGGGATACAATCCGTGCGGCAATTTCCTTGGCATGCTGGAAATCTTCTGCCGCGTGCCGTTCCAATGCCTCAGCGATGGTGGTGTAGTGCGCTCGTTTCAGAACTTCGCTATACACAATGGTGGCAATGATCGCCCGGTATTCGCATGCCAGATCCCGGTTTAGCACGTGGATCTGCCGCTTGCTCGTCAGTGACGGATTTGATGTCAGTGCCTCGTCTTTCATGCCAAGCAACCTAAGCGATTCGGCGCGGCTTGCCTATAGGGTGTTTCCCTAAAGCCTGAGGACTCCACTTTGATAAGTTCGGGTCAGGCGTCCCACGAGGGATGGGTTCCGCTATCTGGTTCCTGCTTGCTAAGGGAGGCCGTTCTGGCACTCTGTGCCGGAACGGGTTTCAAAGTGCACGCTTGCCTGAGGAGCCCGCTGCGGTACTTCCACACGCAGGGATCTGCGAGGAGAGTGCAGGGAAACCCTTGCTCCCACCCCATCCGTGCATGAATCAGGGTGCGACGAACCGGTAGTTCCAGCGGCGGTTGGGGGCGCTATCGCCGTTGACACCGAAGTCGTCGATGCCATTGAATCCTTGGATATGGTCCGCCCAGTGGAAATCGAAGGCGGGCTTGCCATTGGCTTTCCCGATGAGTTCGCGCGGCACCGCGAGTTCCAGGCCATTGCCACTGACCCGGTATGAAATCCGGCCCACCGGCTGCCAAGCGCCATCTTTCCAGCGCTTGAGGGTGGAGGTGGTGGAATCGATCACCTCGAGGTTGATGATGCAGTCATAGCCAAGCCAGCCAGTGCTGGCGTCTTGGTCAGTATCTAGCAGCAAGAGCATCCACATGGGATCGGTGTGGGGAGTGATGGGCTCGAGTGTCTGGGCCATGAAGTAAATGTTTTTCTCATCATAGGTTGTCTTCATGATCGCGAAATCATTGCGTCCGGTGTTGTTCTCATAAACCAAATCGCCTCGGCCCGGGTGATTGCGATGCACCACATCGCCAATCGTGTCCCGGTACTCCGGCGCAACCGTGGCCCAGTCGCCGAAGCGCCCATCAATCGTGATGGAGCCAGCACCGGCAGCCGCCGGCATCGGGCGCACACCTTTGAAGCGGCGCACCCATGCTGCCATTTGATAGTAATAGTTGTCCGTGTGTCCACCGCGCATCGGCTCGCAATCCCGGCTATATTCCTGGTCGTATTCATCGACAAACAATCCGCCCTTGAAGTAGGCGTCCTGATCGGTGTACCCGGACCAGTTAGTGAAACGCCCTGCAACCCATTCGTTCCACCCTGTTAGGAAAATAAATCTTGGGTTGGCGGCCAGTGCGTGGTGCCATTGTTCGTCGAAATTGAGTCCCAAGGCGGTGGCATTTTGCCGGCTGTCTTTCGCGTTGTTGTGCCAACTGCGGCCCATTGCGCCGCGTTTGTCGGACATAGCGGCGGGACCTGGCGTGTGGGGCAGGGCGTTTTGCGCGACCCCGACGCTCATCTGTTCGTTTTCGCCGCGGGAATTTTTGAAGAGGTGCTGAGGGAAGACCTCGAGCCAGCTCCATTGGTTGTCTCCGGAGGGACCGTTCCAGTAGTCAGGCATCGGGGTGCGGAAGGTGAAAAAAGCTTTTATCAGCGGGTCCTTGACCAAGTTTGGGTTGGCGAGTAGCAGCGGTTTACCTTCCCAGCGGAACCAGAGGTCGCTCCACAGTCCAGGTTGATAGAGATCTTTCCAGATTTGATCGAGGACGGGTTGTGGATTTCCGAACGGGCAGAGGAAAGCCACGGCAGGGGTTCGGTTTCCCTCCGCCCGCATCTGGGTATAGGTGCGGCAGAGCGCCTCATACGCATCTTTGAAGGTGAAGGGCGGGTTGGTGGTGTCGAAAATCACCACGTCCACGCCGGCGTCCACCAGCATGCTGGCGTGCTTGCGGATAACGAACGGATCGGTTGACAGGTAGTAGCCGAGCTCCGGTTCGCCCCAATAATGGTCGGTGCCAATGGGGCTTTGCCAATCGATCTTGCCGTCTTTGGCGCCAGCGATAAGCAGGGTATTATCGGATGGCTTGTGGCTGCCATCCTGCCGATGCCAAGTCCAGTAGAAGATGCCGACCCACTTATCCTTCTTCACGGGTCCTACTTCGGCGATTCCGGGCTGTTTTCTGCCTAGGCCATCGGTGGCGACCCATGTGTCTGCGTGCAGATCGCCGTCGGTATAGGGTTTGCCGGCGAAGGGTTCCTCAGCGGCGGTGGCGGGTACGCCCAAGGACCCAAGGAACAGCCAGATGGAGGCCAGCCTGGCTGCGAGGTGTTGACCGGCAAGCGTCACCGATAGGGTTGGGTTCATATGGGATTTCGTTGTGGGTTTGAGGGCGAGGGGCGGCGGTGATGGCAGTGTGGCGGGGACTGCGGCCACTGGCACTTCCAAAGATGCAGTTGTGGGCTGGATCTGTCAGTCATTTTGCGGGCGGGTCAAGTCATTTCTTGCGATGATGTCGCATGGCGATGTGGCAATTTCTGAAGAGCCCGTGGTAGGAACGACATCTTTTGGAGATTTTGGTGAAATTATTCCTTGGTCCGAGGCGTTCCACCCCCCGACACGTCGCCCATTGCCCATGAGTCCTTACAGCAACCCCGAAAAGCCCCAAGCCACAGTCCACGCAGCTGGCGTGCCAATGTTCAATCCCGTGAAACGCCTCAGATATATGAAAACCAAATTGAGCAGCCCAATCGGGATCAGGATGAAATTTGCCGGAGTTTCGTTTGGAACCATGATGATGCCTGGAATCGCGCTATTGCCCCTGATTCTCCCGGCAACTGCCGTGCACGCTGCAGATTGGCCATCGTGGGGCGGGCAAGCGTCGCGCAATTTGGCCTGCGACACTGAAAAGGGGCTGCCGGATTGGTATTCGCCCGGGGTGAAAAAGAATGCTGCCAAAGAGGATCTGTCCACTACCAAGAACATCAAATGGGTTGCCAAGCTAAACAACACGACATTTTGCAGTCCGATGGTGAGTCAAGGCAGGGTTTTCATCGGCACGGCTGGAGGGTCAGCTGCCGATGCCAGAATCCTCTGTTTCGATGAGCAAACCGGTAAGGAGTTAGGAACCTTTGTCTGCGGTCCTTCGAAAACAAAAATAGATAATTTCGGGGTGTGTTCGACTCCAACCGTTGAGGGCGACCATCTGTATTTTGTGGCACCCTTTCCGGAGGTGATGTGCATTGATCTGAAAAGTTGGTTAAATCCATCCGCTGAGACCCGTGCCGGGGACTCGGCCCGGCACATCCTCTGGCGCTATGACATGGCAAAATCCATGCAGGTCATGCAGGATCATGTTGCGAGTTGTTCCGTTCTGGTGCACGGCGATTTTGTGTATGCCTGCACCGGCAATGGGCGCTTTAAAAACCTTGGAAACCCATTCTATCCGCTGACTCCCAGCCTGATCGCACTTAACAAGCATACCGGCCAGCTGGTCGCACGCGACGATGAACAGATAGGAGAACAGTTGTGGCGGGGCCAATGGTCGTCACCGTCGCTGGCCACCGTCAACGGCAAGGCACAAATCCTCTTTGCCACCGGCAACGGCATTTGTTATGCGTTCGAACCGGTCGATCCGGCGGCAGAGGTCGTCCCTGATCGTTGGGTCACCACCACGCTTCGCGGCCCGATCGTGCATTACATCGACGTCAAAGGCAAAGATACGGGTGGACTCAGTCCTGCGGAATACGCCAAAGAATTCAAGGTGATTCCTGCCACAGTAAAGCCTGCGTTACCGCTGGAGTTTCGCTATTCGATAGATATGCCGGTGACCACAGCGGTGGATTCCGTGCCAACGGCCAAGGTGCCGGACGTGCCGATTCTGAAGAAAATCTGGTCCTTTGACTGTATCCCGCCGGATTATAGAAATGCGGCGTTTTATGCGCACGGGACGGAAGGGGATGGGCAGAAGCACCCGTGTGACATCATAGCGACGCCGGTATTTTACCGCAACCGGGTATATGTGGCCATCGGTGGGGATCCGGTTCATGGCAGCAGAAATAGCAAGGGGTATTTGGTGTGCATTGATGCGACACAGACCGGCGATGTCACCCGCAGCGGCAAGGTGTGGAGTTATGACGGGTTGAATGCATCACTGAGCACGGTGGCCGTTAGCGATGGATTGGTCTTTGCCATCGACGAAGCCAGTGTCATTCACTGCCTCAATGCGGACACCGGGCTGATGCACTGGACCTACGCCCTCAAAGACGACGATGGCCAGATCAATTCTGCCTTGCTGGTGGCTGACGGCAAGGTATTTGCTGGCAACACCATTCTGGCAGCGGACAAGACCCTCAAAGTGATCAGCACCATCGAAAATAGCAGCCACGGCAGCAGTGTGCCCTGCGTCGCCAACGGGGTGCTCTTCATCGTCATGGGCAAATCGTTATGGGCCGTGTCCGATAAAGGTGACAAGAAACCGTAAGCTTTGAGCCGAATTCCGGCTGCGCGGTTTTCACAGAAATGCGTAGTTATAGGGTTTCTGAATCCAATGCTCACTTGGAATGTGAATGATTATTGAAACTCGTGCTGCCGCCACCTCGGCGCTGGTTCTCTAGCGAGGCTGCGCCTCAGACCCTGGGAAATGCGAAGAGGATTGCTGATGGCTGATTGCTGATTGCTGATTGCTGATTGCTGATTGCTGATTGCTGATTGCTGATTTTTGAGCTTGAAAGTACGCCCTGTGCCAATCAAGCGCACATCAACAATCATCAATCGGCAATCAGACTGGCAGGTCTCCTTTCAAGAACTTAACTCATTTACTACAAATTCTGGTTTTCAAGGTCTCTAGCGAGGCTTAGCCTCAGACCCAAGACGCAAAACTTGAAGACACAAGAGCAGAAAACTCGACCTAACGACAGCAACGTTGGCTTTTTAAGGACTCTAGGTCGGGTGGCCGGGCGGGGCTGCGATCGATCGCTTGACGCCCCCGCTTGCACTGCCCGTCAGCGATTTTGGCCGCAGGGATTTGCTTTGGCGAACTAGATACCACAAACCACCTATGCCTACGGCCATGAAGGGCAGGGGGAATAAGCCGAAAAGTGATGACCAACCAGGGCCGCGGTTGCGCACGGCCTCCCACGGTTGGTTAGGATTGACATAACAGGTGAGGGTCTTGCCCGGCGGGTTGGCACGCACGAGCGCCTCTTTGCCCGAGCGACCGCTGGAACTTGCTTCAATGAAGTCGCTGCGATTCGAGTGGTGCGGCTTGCCGGCAAATGTATATTGATAGAAAATGTCCACCTTGTAGGTGCTGCCGCCCTTGCTGCCTGGGGATATGGCGATGCGGCTCCACTGGACGGTGGCGGGAGTGGCTACCCATGATTGGCCGATCCACAGGTGCTTCACCAGCGGCACACTGATGAAGCAAAACATGCCGCAGCCAGCTGCGGCAAACAGCCCGAAAAACGGCACGCCAATGGCTGCTGGAAAATTCTCATCGCTGCGGCGTTTGCCGGTCATCGCAGCGCCGCTGCCGCCGCGCACTTGACGGATGTTTTGCAACAGCAAACCCACGCCGACGCCCACGAAACACAGGCCAAATCCGCCGAATGCCAGGCTGCCCCACAGGTCGCCTCGCTTGACCATCAGTGCGGCAATAACCGGATTCTGTGGATCAACCAAGCAGACGGGTTCTGATGCCGTTAGGTACTGCTGTTGCAAGGCGGCTAGCTTTTGATAGTCCTTGTCGCGATCTTCGGCGACGGTCTGGGGCTTGGCCGGGGACGGGGTGGTTGGCGCTTTTGGTGGATAGAGGCAGTGGCCACGGTGTTGGCGGCCACCTATCTCGTAATGGAACGCGAGCTTGGCACTGAAGGGCTCGTCTTGGGTCGGGTCGTCGAGGATTTGAAATTCGTCGATGACGCAAGGCACGTGCTGCCAGGCCGATTGGGTGAGCGAGCGCCAAGCGGATTTGCAACCGACGGCGACAAACACGCTACTGAAGCTGATCCAAACCAGGGCGAAAATGATGCCGCCGATGCCGCCTGTTGCGGTTCCAACCCGGCGGGTTGCGGTGGAGTTGCGGCTGGAGGTGATGCGTTTGATCATTGACCGCGACTGGATATGGCTTCGACGATTGGGGACAAGTGGATATATTACAAGTCCCGGGCTGGCGCGATGGTGCCAGTTCCTGTTAGTTTAATGCTTAGCGTGATATCCTGGCCGGCGGGCAAGATGACTTGGCGTGCAGCGGGTTCGTTGGGAAACGCCACCTCCACCGTCTGGCTAACGGCGGATCGCAAGGTGGCGGAAATTTCCTTAGGCGACCAACGCAGCATGCGCACTTCGATGTTGCCGACGCAGCGGGCACCAGCGAGTGAGCCCGTCGGCCACTGTGGCGGCAGCGCGGGTAGCAGGTCCAGATGGCCGGGGCGTGAGTCCACCAGCATGCGCAACACAACGGCGGGCAGGCCGCCGCAAATGTCAGTGTTGAAGAGGCTGTGTGGGTTGTGGGTCGAGACGAGATTGGAGCGCCAGAAGTTATTCGTCAGCCAATCGACGATTTCGTATGCCATGCCGGCGTCGCGCAGTGAACCGGCGGCCAATCCCATCTGGACGAGTCCGAACGCCATTTCGCCGCCATTTTCCCGCCGTCGCACTTCCATGCGCTTTTGAAGGGCAGTTAGAAATGCTTTGCGCAACGCCGGATCCGCGGCGATATCCGCCGGCATTCCGCCATACAAGGCATAGAGGTGGGAAACATGCCGGTGGGCGTAGTTGTCTTCTAGCAGAGGAGTGGTCCACTCCTTGAGTGCTCCATCCGGATTGATCTGATAGGCCGGCAGTTTCTTCAGCATCGCTTGCCAGCGTTGCACGCCCTCGGCGTCGCAGCCCAGCGACTGGCAGGCGGCGACGAGGTTGGTTAGTAACTCGCGGGCGGCGGCCACGTCCATGGTGGCATTGATGCATGCTTGTGACGGGTTGTTGGCCGGATTGTTTTCCGGTGAATAGCTTGGGCAAAACAAGAACTTGCCATCGGCCCCCTCAATCAGAAAGTCCTCGTAAAACAGGGCGGCTTCCCGCATGAACGGCAGCGCCCGTTTAGCCAGAAATTCGCGGTCGCCGGTGTACAGCGCGTAATCGTAGTAAAAGCGAGCAGCCCAAGCAGCGCCTGCGGTCCAGAACGTCATGGGCCAAGTGGCATCGAAGTGGTTGTTGAGGCCGTGGGTGCTGGCGCGGGAAGGGATATGGATGCCGCGGCAGCCGTAAAGTTGCCGGGCGTTATCGCGGAAGTCCCCCATGTGCGCATCCAGAAATCGGAAAAACGGCTCCAGGCACTCGCTCAAATTGCCTGTCAGATTGGCAGCCAGCGCACATTGCACATTGCCGTTGAGAGTGAAGTCTGCGGACCACGGCGGGCTGCAAGTGCCCGTCCAGATTCCCTGAAGGTTAGGGAAAACCTCGCCGCTGCTGGATAGAACGGCGTATCGGGCGGCATCGAAGATCTTCTCTAGCAACGCTGGCGAGAGTTTGCCGACAGCCGATTTTTCGAACAATTCTTCGGACGTCAGCGCCCGATCCGCTGCGCCGCCGAGGTCGAGGCGGACGCGCTCAAACATCGGGCCATGGATGGC
>CAIQXC010000028.1 GCA_903875675.1 Akkermansiaceae bacterium | reverse complement strand
GGCATGGGATGGATTTCCCGCCCCGCCGGAACCGGCCCGCGCCCGGTCCTGGCACCGCAAGGTGGCAGGCAAACCTGCGACAAGCGCCGCCGGACCTTGGTAGGGCAAACGGGCGGAGTCCCGGCCCGGAGAGTGCCGGCGGCGCGGAGGCACGGGAACATTTGTGCTTTTTCGAGCAAACCGGTTGACGGTGGCCGCCACTGAATCTACCATTGCGCCATGAGTATTACCCTTGACAAGGCCGGACGCTTGGTGCTTCCGAAGTCGATCCGGGATCGGTTCAATCTGGTTTCAGGGGCGGAACTGGAAGTGGAATTGGAGGCGGATGGAGTGCGCTTGCGGGTGCTTGACGGGGGCGGCTCGTTGCGTCGCAAGCGGGGAATTATGGTTCATCACGGCAGCCAAGTGATTCAGCTAGACGTGGCGGAGTTCATCTGCGGTGAACGGGAATCACGGGTACACCAAGTGGCGGCAGCGGGAACCATCACGCGATGAAGGTATGCTTTGACACTTCGGTACTGGTCGCAGCGGTGGTCGATCAACTTGCAAACCATGAGGCCGCCTGCGCCTGTTTTGTCCAGTATTCCCAAGGCAAACACCGCGGGTGCTGTTCGACTCATTCCTTGGCCGAATGCTACGCAACCCTCACCGCGTTGCCATTGCCAAAAAGGATCCAAGCCGCCGAGGCACGCATCCTCATCGAGGAGAATTTCATCAAACGCTTGACGATTCTGGAGCTGACCCAAGCCGATTACGCCACCGCCATCACTCGCTGCAGCCAACTGGGACTGGTGAGTGGCGTGATCTACGACGCCCTGCACCTGGTTGCTGCGGAAAGGGCGAATTGTCAACGAATCTATACCTACAATCTTATGCATTTCAATCGCCTGCAACCCCACAGGATCACCGTGACCGCGCCTTGAACAGTGAGCTGAGCACATCCAAACAATCGATCTCGGAAAAATTGATAATCGGTGTTGTATTGGAGATGATCAGTGGTTTTTTCCAGGCCGTAAGATTGGTCAAATCCTGCTCATAGTCCGTCTGCGTCAAGGGCTGCCGATGCCCTCGTTCTCCGAGCATGAATTGAAACTCGGCCTTGTCCATGCCTGCCATTCGGCAAGCCGCGGCGCCGGAAATGATGCCGTCCGAAAACAACGCCGCAGCCAAACGCCGCCGCAGTTCGGTTTCGATTTCAAACGGGGGTATCCGCGCGCCAATCAAGGACTCCCCCGGAAGTTTCAGTAAAACATCCTGCATAGGTCCTATTCTACGCCAACCCGATGGTCCGGCAACCTTAAAGTCCCCGGCAATTGCACGATAAAACTCGGCATTTTTCTCCTTGGCATGACTTGACGGCTGGCTATTGTCCGGCCCGAGGCCGTTGCATCGGGCTTTCTGAGCATGACTCATTCCCCATTTACTTCACCTTCCTTGTTAGGATGAACGGTCAGCCGCCGCGCAAAGTATATCCTGGCCATGCCGATTACGATTTGGCGGTGGATCATCTGCACCGCTTCGTCTTCGATGAGGTTCTGAAAGTTGGGAAGCCCCGGCGGCGGGGTGACGGCGCGCCACTCTATTATCTGGG
>CAIQXC010000027.1 GCA_903875675.1 Akkermansiaceae bacterium | reverse complement strand
CTCCCAGCGCGGGCAGGAGGCGCGCCCGTTCGTTCATGTCGCTGAGGTGTCCGGGCGATGCGTCCGGAAAACCAATATACCAGTCCTCGACCGAGAGGGCGATGGGGGATTCGAGCGGCGGCTTCTTTCCAAGCAGCCGTTCCGCCTCGCTCCACGACCCGATGGCATGGGCGCGGAATCCGTTGCGATAGGCCATGAGGCAGCAGAATTGCGAAAAGCCGGACTCATCGTCGAGCACCACCGCCAGTTCGTCGCGCCGAGGAACCCCATCGTCGCGCTGGGATGCCCGCTTGCTCGGGGCATCGCGCCGCATCACCTCGCGGATGTGCTGGCGAAGGCAGTAACCGTCGAACAGGGAGGTGCCACGAGCCTCCGTGATTGCGCCCGCGCCGTGAAGTAGGAGGAATCGATCCCAGTCGGCTGGCCTTTTATCGTCCGTGACCACGGGCCGCCCCGTCACGACCAGAAAATGCCAGCGCACCTCGGGAAATGCCAGCACCAGCATCGCAACGAGGGTGGACCAACCCTTGGACATGAGCGGATTCATCAGGGTGGGATCGACTTCGTCCACCAAGGCAACAACATCGCGCTCTTTGCCAAGGTGGGATGAAATGAAAGCCGCCGCGCGGTCGAAGTTCTCGCCGCCGCTCACGCCCTGCGGCAATGCCTCCCATTCCGGGATTATACCATCGCCCTTCCTCTCCCATAGATGCGCCTGCCGCAGTACCTCCTTCACCGCGCCGAAGGACTCGGGCGGTGTGTGCGATTGGCGAATAATGAGAAAGCGGGGCATGGGTGTTCGTCATCTATCTGCCAATTTTCGATGGGTTCTCGGTGAGAGATTCGCTCAGGTTCATCGCACCTTCGCGTCCCCGCCGAATCAATTGTTCAAGTGAATCGCGGATGGCATGAAAATGTTGGGTTGTATTCCAGTCTAAAGCAGATGCGATGACTGGCTTCTCGTCATTCTCGCATTGCAAAAGCCGTTCAGAGCCTTTTACGACACACCCCTTTGCCGCGAGGAGATGAAAATGCAACTTCCGATAGGCATCCTTCAGATCAGTCGAAAAGCCGTCGGAATGACAAGCAGCGGCGGATAATCCCGACCTGCGGCAGTGTTCGAGGACTTGCCCAAGGGTGTCGAGACCCCACGCGGAAGCATCCGGCATGGATTCAAGAACGAAGCGGGCGGAAAGCTGGGCGGGAAGTGCGGTTTTGTTCTGGAGAATCCGCGCTGACACTCCCAGATCGGCACCGGCAAGCCCCCAAGCGCTCCGCAACAGGCTAAGACACTTCTCGAAGTCCTCCTTGGGGATCTTTTTACCATTGGCGGCGTTGGCTACCAGTTTCTTCAACTCGGAAAATTCCGGACTCCATGCAAGAGGTTGGCTTTTGCTGAAAGGCATCGGATAATCCTGTGGATGATATAGCAGTCGTCTTTTGTCGTCTTCGGTTAGGCGCGGGTAGGTGCCCCAGCGCTGCTTGAGTTCCGACGTGCTGATGTCACGTCCATAGTGGCACCATACGCGGCAACGCCTCTCTCCCTCATTGGAGTAGCTTTCGGGCACGCTCAAGGTGCTGGCAGTTTCTTGCAGAAACACCACGCAAATTTCCTTCATGGCGGCGGAACGACTGGCCAAGGGGCGCCCTTCGAAAAGGCCGGATTCGGTCAAGACCAATCCATCGTGATT
>CAIQXC010000026.1 GCA_903875675.1 Akkermansiaceae bacterium | reverse complement strand
CTCACTGGGGCGGGATGTGGCGATCAAGATTCTGCCCCCCGAGGTTGGGCTTGACCCGTTGTTCCGACGTTCGTTTGAGACGGAGGCCCGGGCCATGGCCAGGCTCAATCATCCCAACCTCATCGGCGTCTATGACACAGGGGCCATCGAGGACATGCTTTTCATCGTTATGGAGTATGTGCCCGGCAAGTCACTCTACCATTCATCCTATGGGAAAATGGTCGATCCCGTGCAGGCCGTGCAATTGATCCAGGGGATTTGTGCGGGGCTCAGCCACGCCCACGAAAACGGGATCATTCACAGTGATATCAAGCCCGCTAACATTTTACTCACCCCCAAGGCCGAGCCAAAAATTGGGGATTTTGGATTGGCCCGGCTGGTGGGCAGCGAGGGTTCCGGATTGGTGATGGGCACGCCGGGTTACACCGCGCCGGAGGTACTGGCCAACCCTCTGGTGGCGGACCACCGATCGGACCTTTTTGCAGTCGGCGTGATCCTCTACGAACTGCTGACCGGCCAACGCCAAGAACCCGGTGCGGCAGCTCCCTCGACGATCTGCGGTTGCAACCACCGCATGGATGATATCTGGCGCCACGCCACCCATTTGAATCCCGCCAGCCGCTTTCAAAGCGCGGCGGCCTTCAGCGCCGCCCTTACGGAATGGCTCGCGGCCAAAGATTCCCCGGCCATGCGCAGAGGCATGGGGCCCATGTCTGCCAAGGGCTTGAGTCAACCAGCCTCGCCCCTATCCGCAGCCACTTCGCCAACCAAAGGCGCCGCGAGCGGAGGCCCCCAGCCGGCTGGCCGGGCCAAGCCAATGGCCAATGTCGCCACCCAGGTGTTGCCTCGACGCCAAGGCGGGGCTGGCTCCACAGTGCTCCAGTTTTTATTTCTAGCGGGGCTCATCGGGCTCTCGGCCTACTTTTGGAAGATTCGCATGGATCATGACAAGGAGATGATCAAAATTGCCGAGAAAAACGCGCAAACGGTGGAGGATTTCAAGCACCTTCAGGAGACGGGCGGCAAGCCAAGCCGGCCCACCACTGGCGGGTTTGTCAGGCCGCCGGACAACCCCACGTTTCCCAACAAGGTGACCTTGGTGCCGGAAAAGGTGACCACTCCGGGCAAAGAGACGCCAACCCACCCGGTGACCCCCGGCATTCCCCCAGCTGCGGAATCAGCCGTGCTCGCCACCCTGAACACAAAGGCCAAGGATCTCATTACGGCGGCTGATAAAAAACGCGCGGAGCAACTCGGTGCCAACGTCAGCTCCTACTCATGGGAACTCGACCAGTGGCTCAACGGCCTGTCAAAAGGAGACCAAGAAACCTGGCAATTGCCCGTCGCCAAATTCAAGGCTGTCGTTAGGAATTCGCGAGTCCCGGTTGGCAACCCTCAAGCTAACGGAATCACCGTGTCCCCACAAATGGCAAAAATCATTGCCGGACGAGCCGCCAAACAAAGCCAGATCGATAGCGCGTTTTTGTCCGAAGTGGACAAGCTCCGCGCCTTTTACCTGAACCGCCTCAAGGAAGAGGTGGCCACCGCAGAGCGAGCCAAGCAAACCGGACAAGCAAGCGCGCTGCGTTCGGCTTCCGCGAAGGCGGCGGAAAACGAGGCGTGGATTCGCTCGTTCGGGATTGATCCGAGGCCCCCCGCGCCGATTTTTACCCGGGAAAAGCCGCCTGCTACGGATGACAAATCGGGAGTCAAGCCCGGCGGCGGCACCTGATTGGCGGCTTTCACAACCCGACCTACCCAGCACCGATTCACCATGGCCCTGCCCCTCAAAGCAAGAAACGCCTGCACGTTTGATCAAATTTCGCTAGGCGAGATCCTGTTGCGTTTGGATCCGGGGGAGGGACGGATTCGCACGGCGCGTCACTTCAGTGCGTGGGAGGGAGGTGGTGAATACAACACGTCGCGAGGCTTGCGCAAGTGTTTCGGATACAAGACGGCGGTATGCACGGCATTGGTGGACAATGAGATCGGCCATTTGATTGAGGACTTCATCATGCAAGGTGGAGTGGGTACGGAGTTGATCCAGTGGCGCGATGACGACGGCATCGGGCGCAGCGTGCGCAACGGCCTGAATTTCACCGAACGCGGATTCGGCATCCGCGGTGCCGTCGGCAATCCGGACCGCGGGAACACCGCCGCCTCCCAACTCAAACCCGGCGACGTCGATTGGGACCACCTCTTCGGCCAACTCGGCGTGCGCTGGTTCCATACCGGCGGCATCTTCGCCGCCCTTTCCCCATCCACCGCCGAACTCACCCTCGAAGCCGTCAAGGCCGCCAACCGGTACGGCACCATCGTGTCCTACGACCTCAACTACCGACCGTCCTTGTGGAAGACGATCGGCGGCCTAACCAAGGCTCAGGAGGTCAACCGAAAAATCGCCGGATTTGTGGATGTGATGATTGGCAACGAGGAGGACTTCACCGCCTCGCTGGGCTTTGAGGTCTTCGGCAGCGATCCCACGTTGAGCCCCATTGATACCGCCGCGTTCAAGGCGATGATCGAGACGGCACTTGGCGACTTTCCCAATTTCAAGGTGGCGGCCACCACGTTGCGGCGCGTGATCAGCGCCACCAGCAATGATTGGGCGGCGATCCTCTGGCATGATGGCGGGTTTTACGAAAGCCGGGCCTATCCGGAGTTAGAAATCCTTGACCGGGTGGGTGGTGGCGATAGTTTTGCCAGCGGTTTGCAATTCGGTTTCATGGAGTTCAATGATCCACAGAAAGCCGTCGATTATGGGGCCGCCCACGGTGCTCTCGCCTCCACAACCCCCGGCGATACCTCGATGGCCACCCGCAAGGAAGTTGAAAAAATCCTCGCCGGCGGCGGCGCCAGAGTCGTGCGCTGAGTTCGGATCTTATCGGCCCGTCAGCACGGCTAAAAAATCACAACGCAAATTCGACCCACGAATCCTAAGCTTGCGCAGGGCCCGAAACCGGTTAATTCTCCGCCGCCATGACTCACGACCCGGACCAACATGCCTCGTTAGGGGCGATGTATTCGGACTATTTCCTAGATTACGCCAGTTACGTGATTTTGGAGAGGGCGGTGCCGCACCTGCTCGACGGGCTCAAGCCGGTCCAACGGCGCATCCTGCACTCGCTGGATGAGTTGGACGACGGCCGCTACAACAAGGTGGCCAACGTGGTGGGCAACACGATGAAGTACCACCCGCACGGCGACCAATCGATTGGCGACGCGATGGTGCAGCTCGGGCAAAAGGACCTGCTCATTGACACTCAGGGCAACTGGGGCAACACGCTCACCGGCGACGGTGCGGCGGCACCGCGCTACATTGAGGCGCGGCTAACGAAGTTTGCGCTGGAGGTGCTGTTCAATCCGAAGACGACGCAGTGGGTGCCCAGCTACGACGGCCGCAACAAGGAGCCGCTGACGTTGCCGGTGAAGTTTCCGCTGCTGCTGGCGCAGGG
This sequence comes from Akkermansiaceae bacterium, assembly GCA_903875675.1. Classification (GTDB taxonomy): domain Bacteria; phylum Verrucomicrobiota; class Verrucomicrobiia; order Verrucomicrobiales; family Akkermansiaceae; genus Luteolibacter. The sequence goes on along the minus strand of CAIQXC010000026.1, from coordinate 8,715 downwards.
CGTGGAAGGCATCGCCGTCGGGCTGGCCTGCAAGATATTGCCTCACAACTTCAACGAGCTCATCACCGCCTCCATCGCGGTGCTGCGCGACGAGCCGTTCACCTTGCTGCCCGACTTCCCCACTGCCGGAATCATGGATGCCAGCGAGTACCGGGATGGCCTGCGCGGCGGCAAAATCCGCGTCCGGGCACGCATTTCAACCGATAAAAAAGGCCTGCTGCGCATCACCGAAATCCCTTTCGGCACCACCACCGGCGCACTCATGGAGTCGATCGTGGCTGCGGCCGACAAAGGCAAAATCAAGATTGCCAAGATCGAGGACAACACCGCTGCCCACGCCGACATCCTGGTACATCTGCCACCTGGCGCGGATCCGGATACCTCTCGTGATGCGCTGTACGCGTTCACCGATTGCGAGTTATCGATTTCTCCCAACGCCTGCGTGATTGCCGAGGGCAAACCGCAGTTTTTGGGGGTATCTGAGATTTTGCGGCGTTCCACCCATCAGACGCGCGACCTGCTCAAACGCGAACTCGAAATCAAACTCGGTGAACTCGATGAGAAATGGCACTTCAGCTCGTTAGAGAAGATTTTCATCGAAAAGCGCATCTACCGCGACATCGAGGAATGTGAAACCTGGGAGGCCGTGATCAAGGCCATCGACGACGGCCTCACCCCCTACAAAAAACTCCTCAAACGCGAGGTCACCACCGAGGATATCGTCCGCCTAACGGAAATCAAGATCAAGCGCATCTCCAAGTTCGACGCCTTCAAGGCCGACGAGGAAATCCGCAACCTCGAAAAGACGATAGACGAAACCGCCAAGAACCTGCGCAACCTCACCCGTTTCGCGATTCGCTGGTTTGAAGAACTCGGCAAAAAATACGGTGCCGAGCGTGAACGCCGGACCGAGATTGCGGCGTTCGAGCGGGTGGATCGGATGCAGGTGGTTGCCGCCACCGAAACCCTCTATCTCGACGCTAAAAACGGTTTCGCCGGTTACGGCCTCAAGAAAGAAGAGCCCGTCGAGAAGTGTTCCACCATCGATGACATCATCACTTTCACCCAGGATGGCAAAATGCGGGTCCTCAAAGTCGCCGAAAAAGTCTTCGTCGGCCAACGCCCGCTACGCGTCGCCATCTTCCGCAAAGACGAGGACCTGATCTATTCGATGATCTTCCGCGACGGCCGAGACGGACCCATCCTCGCCAAGCGCTTCACCGTCGGTGGCGTCACCCGCGACAAAGAATATGATCTAACCAAGGGCAAGCCCGGCACCCGGGTGCTGTACTTCGCGGTCCACAAAACCAATGAGGAAAGCTCCGCGCAAATGCTGCTCATCCACCTCAAGTCCGGCCTGCGCATGCGCAACCTCATCCGCCCGCTGCACTTCGCCGAGTTCGGCATCAAGAGCCGCGCCAGCGGCGGCAACCTCGTCACCAAACACGGCATCGAAAAAATCGTCCGTGCCCCCAAGGACTACGATCCGGCGGCCGGGGCCTGAGCCTCTCCCTCACTGGAACAACTCGCAGGCGGCGTAGGCCATGCCGATGGCTGCGGCAGCATCCCCGCCGGTGGCCCATTCAAAACGAGTGGTCACTTGTTCTGGATCCAGCGGGCTGAAGCGGTACACGGACCAGGCACGGTCAGCGAAGCCTTCCTCGATCCAAGTCATGTAGAGGTCGCGGAAGGAGGTTTCGGCCAAGCCGCCGCCGATGATCACCAATCCCGGATCAAAGACCCGCACCAAATCGGCGATCAGGTAACCCAAAATAAACCCTTGCCGCCGGAAAATACTCACCGCCAACTCGTCGCCATCCTGCGCAAACTCCCGCAACCGAAACGCTTTCTCCTCAATCGAGGCCGCAGTTTGATTGAGCGGATGAGCCGCCCATTCCGGCTTGGCCAACTCCAACCCCAGCCTGCGGCGCAGCGCCACCAGCGATACCCAGGCCTCCGAGCAACCGGTCAATCCGCACGAGCACGTCGGCAGACTGCCGTCATCCTCACGGAATGGCACACTGACGTGGCCCACTTCCAGCGCCATCCCATTGACGCCTTCATAGCAACGGCCGCCGGGCAACACCAAGCCGCCGCCCAAGCCGGTGCCAGGCGCGACGAGCATCAGGCTGCTGCTGTGATCCTTGCGCAGGGCATACTCACCCACCGCAGCGGCATTCCCATCGTTTGTCATGTAAACCGGCACGCCCAAGCGGGCCGACAACAACCCGCGAATATCGGTGCCCACCCAGTCGTCGCCCAAATTCGCCCGGCCCCAGATGACCCCGTCGCTGCTGGGTGCCGGCACGTCCAAGCCAATCCCGGCGATGGCTCCGCGCTCGACACAGGCACCGGCCGCCAATTGCTCAATGGCCACCTCCAATTGGCCAAACGTCGCCGCGTAGCCGTCCTTCACCAGACTGCGCACTTCCACCAACGTCCCGGCCTGTTGGCCCTGCGAATCAACCAAAATGGCTTTCACCGTTGTGCCCCCGATGTCGAGTCCGGCAAAATAAGATATCTTGGATTTCATGGCAGTCGTTTTTTTTGGGGGGGATGGGGGTTAGGCTGGAAGGATCCTCAGGAGCAAAATCTCCCAAGGCCGCGAAGCCTCTCCACCCCGACCCACTTTGTCAAGACCCCAACAGACCCCGGATCATTTGTCTGTCCTTCTGCCTGTGCCTAGCTCTGGGCCACACCGCTTTGGCTCAGTCGAGGCGCCAGCGGAAAAGTCCGCCGCAACGAGTCGGCTGAAACTGGATTTCCATTTTGATGGCGGTGGTGGTGACCGGATCAAAGGTGGCGTCGTTGTACTTATCCATCTCGCAAGCCAGGCCCTTGGGATTGGGGACGGGTTTCCATGAGTCGCCGTCCTTGTAGAACAGGGCGATGGATTGGGGGACTCGCACGCCGCCGTTAGGATACTGCTCATCCATCCAATAGGTGCGGCTTTTCGACAGGCTGCGAGGTTTGTCGAAGGGCATGATGATCCACTGTTTGGAGCCACCGAGGCTCGAGCCATACATCAAGAAGCACTTGCCGTCGCCCCGCGAACTCCTCGGGTCACTCGCATCCGTGATCGTCTTCAAAATCCCCATATCCTCAGACCACGACGACACCGGCTCCTGATACTTCGGCCACGGCTTGGCATCCGCGCCCTCGCCAATGACCGGCAGCGCGGTCAGGCGCAGGCGGCAGGCACCCATCGGCAGCATCGTCACCATCTCGGTCTTGGTTTCCACTTTGACGGGCGATGACTGGAGGCGGTCCACGGTGCCCCAGTAGTTTTCACCCCATGTTGGGATCCGGCGGGCGTTGGCCTTCAACTCGAGCGGCGCGGACTCCAAGGCAAACGGTTGCTCGTCGGCCGGCCAGGCTTTTTTCACCAGAGTGAAGGATTTGGCGGGTTGCGCCGCATCCACCACCAGCCCGTAATTCCATGGCGACGTCGGCTTGATCTCCCAAGCCGGCCATGGGGCCTTCGGGTCCATATTGCCGTGACGCACGTAGTTCTCACCAATCTTGATAGAATATGTTAGCGGTCCTCGGTTGACCGACACGCTGTCCTTGTTCTTGGCCCAGCGAGTGAGCTTCACTGGCATCGGCAGCTCCAGAACGAGCTTGTCGCCGTCCTTCCATGTGCGCTTGATGCACACCAGTTGGCCGCCCTTGGCCGCCACTGTGGCTGCGGCTCCGTTGATCTTGATAGACGGGGCGTCGCACCAGGCCGGGATGCGCAGATAGAACGGGAAGGCGACGCTCTTCGCCAACTTCAGGTTGAACTGGATGGCTTCCTCAAACGGATACTTGGTGGCTTCTTCGATGGTCACCTTGCTGCCATCGCCCACCTGGGCGCTGAGCGTGCAGGGTGCGTACATCACGGCGGCCAAGCCGCTGTCGGGGGTGGCTTCAAACAGGCTTTCGACGAAATGCGGCCAGCCGACGCCTACGTTGTGCTGGCAGCAGCGGTGGTTGTGCGGGTCCATCACCTGCATCTCGCCATCATTGCACAGCGAGGGGGCCTTGCTGCGTGCGTCGGAGTTAGACTGGTTAGGGCTGGTCAGGTAACGCAGCGCCTTGCCGTCGGCGGTCATGGTGGCCGGGAACGTGTTGAAGGCGATGTTTTCGCAGCGGTCCATCCATTTGAGGTCGCCAGTGATGCGGAAGAGGATTTGTTCGGAAAACATCATCTCAACAGCGCCGCAGGTTTCGATCGCCTGCTTCGGGTCGCCATAGCCCGGCCTGGCGAACTCGTCGCCACCGAACATGCCGCCGGGCACCTGGCCATACTGGTCATAGAGCGCCGTCCAATTGGAATCGGCGATTTCGAGGTATTTCGGATCCTTGTTTTGCTGATAGAAAACAGCCGGTTTGCGGAACCCCTGGCAGGTCTGCACATTGTGGCCGCCACCGATCCGATCCATCCACTTCTGGCCGGTGCGCATCAGTTTCTCACCAAGTTCCAATAGCTTGGGATCGCCGGTGCGGTTGTACAGCCAGTACACCATGTCCATGTTGTCACTGTTGCGCGATACCCCCCAGCCACCTTGGAAAAACTTCTTGTCGTCCAATGTCAGTTCGTAATGGCAGAACTTCGTTAGCAAATCGAGCACCCGCTTGTCGCCACTATAATCATAGTAGAAACGATAGGCATACATCATATTCAAATGCGGCATCAAGTCCGGCTCCTGGCCGTTGAGCCCGGACAGCGCCTCGGTGCCGAAGTAGCCATTGGGCCTCTGGCCGGCCAGCGACGGCTCGAGCCAGGCCTTGGCCTCGGCAACCAGCTTGGGATCATCGAGCAAAAATGCCGCAGCTGCATAGCCCCGCAGCCAATACGGCACTTCCTCCCAGAAATTGTCTCCCTTGCCGGCTGGATCCAGCCAAGCGTTGTTCTTCTTGGTGAGGAACGGGCTGATTTCACCGAGGTGACCGTGGAAACCGTTCGCTTGAAGCTGCAATTGTTTGAGCAACCAGCCCTGCGGTTTGACGGTGCAGAGTGGCAACCGGATGTAGGGACTGGCCAGCAGCGGTGCCTTGTTGCCAGGATAATACGGGTTGGCCCCGGCAGCGTCGGGCCGCTCGACGACCGCAACGCTATCGGCGGTGGCAGCCTGGACGCCCAGAGTCAGGGCAATGGCGGATAAAACAAGGAGGTGTTTGGGAGGCATGGCGGTGAGAGGTGTGGACGCCGGACAGCATACCTGCCCGGCCAACCCGCTTATGAGACTCAATCCCGCGAGTTGGGACAACAGTCATTTTGCGAATCCGCTGTCCAATTTGCGAAATGCGCGATCGTATTGGCTCAGTGAGATCATCCGGGCATGGCAGAAATGCGCCAGCACTGCGCAGCAGGTTGGGGTATTCCTATATCCGCTAACGTCTGTCAGCCGCAGAACTCAACTCTCAAAGTAGGTATAACCGGCCAATCCGGCGCGATACATGTCGAGAATCTCACGACGCTCCTTCGGCGTGATCAGCCCGTCGGCCACCGCTTGCTCGGCAAACGAACGGAAACGAGTGACCAACTCCTTCGGGTCGAATTCCACGTAGGACAGCACGTCGGCCACCGTGTCTCCCTCGACCTCATGGGTGTACACCGGCTTGCCCTTTTCCAGATGCACGCCCACGACGTTGGTGTCACCTAACAAATTGTGCAGGTCGCCCAGGGTTTCCTGATAGGCCCCGACCAGGAATACCGCCACATAATACGGCTCATCCGGCTTGAGCCCGTGCAGAGGCAACACCTTCGCCACGTCCTCCTTGTCAATGAAATGATCGATCTTCCCGTCGCAATCGCAGGTGATATCTGCCAGCACCGCCCGGTTTTTTGGCTTCTCATCCAAGCGGTGAATCGGCATCACCGGGAAGATCTGGTCAATCGCCCATGAGTCCGGCAACGACTGGAACAAGCTGAAGTTGCCGTAATAGAAATCCACCAGCGTCGAGGACAGTTCGCGCAAATCCTCCGGAATATCCTCCAACTCGGCGATCAGCTTGGAAATGCGCGTGATGATGTGCCAAAACCACGCTTCCGCCAATCCCCGCTCCCGCAGCGTCGCACTGCCGTAGAAAAACTGGGCACGCATTTGATCGCGATAATAGGCGGCGTCGTTGAAGCACTCCTGCAGGTTTTTTTTGCTAACCACCTTGTTGACGTCCATGAGATTGAGCAAACTCTGCGGCGCTTGCTCCGGCACCAATGGCGCTTTATCACTGCTTTGCGCACTCGTCACATCCAATATGTTGAACACCAACACCGAGTAATACGCCACCACCGCCCGCCCACTCTCCGATACCAACGTCGGATGCGCCACCCCGGCCTTGTCGCACACCTGCGTCACCACTTCCACGATGTCCATGCAATACTCAGGAATCGAGTAGTTGCACGAGGAATGGAAATTTGTGTGAGACCCGTCATAATCCACCGCCATGCCACCGCCAATATCCAGCACACCCATCGGTGCCCCCTCCTTGACCAAATCACAATACATGCGCACCGCCTCGGTGGCGCCCTCGCGGATCGCTGCGATGTTAGGAATCTGGGACCCCTGATGATAGTGCAGCATCTTCAAACAGTCTAACCGCCCGGCATCCTTGAGCCGGTCCACCACGTCTATCACTTGTGACGCGTTGAGCCCGAACACGGATTTATCACCCGCGCTGTCCTGCCAGTGGCCCGAGCCACGGGTCGAAAGCCGCACCCGGATGCCCAGGTTGGGTTCCACTCCAATTTGCCGCGAGCGCTCCAAGATCAACTCCAGCTCCGTCGGCATCTCCAACACCAGCATCACCTTTAGCCCCATCTTCTTGGCGTGCAGCGCCAAATCAATGAACTCCTCATCCTTGTAGCCATTGCAAATGATGTACGCCTCCGGATCGTGCATGTGTGCCAGCGCCGCTATCAGTTCCGGCTTCGACCCCGCCTCCAACCCGTAATGGTACTTTTTCCCAAACTCTGAAATTTCTTCGATGACCTGCCGTTGCTGGTTCACCTTGATCGGGTACACCCCCCGGTATTCACCCGTGTACCCGTGCTCCCTGATCGCCTTGCGAAACGATAAGTTGATTTCCGTAATGCGCGAATGCAACAAATCCCGGAACCTCAACAGCACCGGCAAATGAGTGCCGCGATCACGCAACCCCTCGATCACCTCAAACAGCGCCACTTCGGCCCCATCATCGTCATCCGCCAGACGCACGGTGACGTGCCCCTTCTTGTTGACTCCGAAAAATCCATGGCCCCATTGTTCCACGCCGTAGAGCTCGGCGGATTGTTCGGGCGTCCATGCCTTTGTGACCTTACCCTTGGTGACCTTGCGCTTGACGGGTTTTCTTGGAGTGATGGATGGCGGAACCATGATGAGGTGTTTCGAGATGTTATCCCGCCCTCCGGACGGGGCGGCAGTATGCCCACTCATCCCGAGGGTTCAATCTCGAACATCCTCAAAATCCAATTTTACGACGGGCAGAGTCCCCGGCTCCTCTCAGAGCCAAGACCGCTTGGTTCCCTGATGGACCCTCTCTCTCGGCACTGCGACTCGCATGCCGGGCCGGGTTCCCATCCTCAAGCGCCAACGACGGACGACGCTCCGGTCTCCCCGGTGCGAATTCGAATCGCCTGCTCAATGTTGGAAACAAACACCTTGCCATCCCCAACCTTGCCCGTGTTCGCACTCTTGACGATCACCTGCGCCACCTTCTCGGCCGCCGCGTCATCCACCACCACTTCGATTTTTACCTTCGGCAAAAAATCCACGGTGTACTCGGAACCCCGGTAAATTTCCGTGTGCCCCTTCTGGCGTCCGAAACCCTTGACCTCGGTCACGGTCATCCCTTGAATCCCGGCTTCCGCCAAGGCTTCCTTCACTTCTTCCAGCTTGAACGGCTTAATGATGGCTTCAATTTTTTTCATAATGTGGCGAATTAATAGGATGAAAGCAAACGGCGTGCCAATTTTCTGAGCATCTACCAACTGGCACTCCCGCCCCTAGCTTAGCCTCAGCTCTGAAAAATGGCCAGCGGAAAAACACTCAAACGTCAGAAGCGTCAATCCCTTGATGTCTGGCAGTATTGAGATCTCACGCAACTTCCCTTCATCTTCCGGCTTGCCTGCCAACACAAAATGACGTTTCATCGCCGTCCCATGTCCTTACTTCCTACCGCCGACCTCCTGGCGCTCGACATCAGCGGCCTGAAACGCCGCCTGTCGATGCTCAGGAGGTATCTTTGACGTCCCGACCCTTGAAAACGAAATCAACACGCTTGAGGAGGCCATGGGCTCGCCGGCATTCTGGAACGACGCAGACCACGCCAAATCCGTCAGTTCAAAGGCCAGCGGCTTAAAGAAGAAGCTGGAGAGTTTTCTCAAGCTGGAAGCGAGGGTGGCAGATATTGACGAAGGAGTGGCCCTGGCCAAGGAATTTGACGATGCCGAGTTAGCACGCGAGGCGATCCACAATGCCAAGACGCTCGAGGACGACATTCGCTCGTATGAATTGCTCACCCTGCTCGACCAACCCGGTGACAATTCGTCGTGCTTTCTGGTCATCCAGGCCGGTGCCGGCGGCACCGAGGCCTGCGACTGGGCGCAAATGCTCCACCGCATGTACTGCCGCTGGGCCGAGCGCCGCGGCTTCACGGTTGAGACCTTGGATTGGCAGGACGGCGATGAGGCCGGCCTGCGCTCCTGCACGCTGCGCATCGCCGGGGAAT
>CAIQXC010000025.1 GCA_903875675.1 Akkermansiaceae bacterium | reverse complement strand
TGGCGGGCCGTTGGGCACGAGCGGACCGTCCCGTTGCGGGGCGTTGGGGACGTGCGGACCATCCCGTTGCGGGGCGATGGGGACGTGCGGACCATCCCGTTGCGGGGCGTTGGGGACGTGCGAGCACCAGGGCAGGGCCCGGTTGTACGATCCATGGGCCACCCATATTTGATCCAGCCGCCCGGCCCCAGCCCTTCGCTAGGTTCTGCCGGCCCGTTGGGCCGGTGGGCGTGATGCGCCGCGCCCCCAACGGGGGCCGAGAACCTAGCGAAGGGCTGAGGGGAATATGATTGGACCATGATTCGCACATGGAACGCCAAACCCGATGCCCTGGTGCCCGCACGTCCCCCGACGCCGCCCACGCGATGGCCCGCACGTCCCCCGACGCCGACCACGCGACGGCCCGCACGTCCCCCGACGCCGCCCACGCGATGGCCCGCACGACCCCCGACGCCGCCCACGCGATGGCCCGCACGACCCCCGACGCCGCCCACGCGATGGCCCGCACGTCCCCCGACGCCGCCCACGCGACGCCCCGCACGTCCCCCAACGCCGCCCACCCGACGTCCCGCGCGTCCCCCGCCGCCGCCCACGCGACGGCCCAGGTGTTCCCGGAATGCGCGTGTGTTCCACCCGCACGCACCCCAACGTGTTGCGAGAGATCGCCGCCAGTTCATTGGCTGCTCAATCCCAATCATATTTCTCGTCATATTCGATTTGGTATTTTTTGAGAAACGCCCTGAATTCATCTTGGAACGTCTTGACCCTATGGTGCGCCGCCTGATTGCGGATATACTGCCGCACCACCTCCACCGCCGATTGGCTCACCGAAAACGCCCCGTAACCCGCCTGCCAGTGAAACTCCTTGTACCGTGGTGCCCGTGTCCGCAACCACTCGGTTGCACTCTTCTTTACGCCACAGACCACCTCGCTGAGAGCAATGGTCCGCCTCAGAATAAACAAGATGTGCGCGTGATCCGGCTCGGTGTTGATTTCGAGCGGAATACATCCCATGCCATTGATGATTCCGCCGATGTAGGCGTGAAGGTCGGAGATATCCTCATCGGCAAGCATGCGCTCACGGTTCTTCGTCGAAAAAACCAAATGCACGTAGAGCTTGGCGAGAGATTGGGGCATGGCATCGAATCACTCTAACGTTCCTGCCCTGGCACGAATGGCCCCGAAGGTCTGCGCGAGTATTCGGGCAGATACTTGGTCAATCTCCTCAGCCAGAAGCGGTTCGCTATATGCCTTGGTAACAACAACATTATCATCGTAGGTGACGCTGTATCTTCCCGGCGGGAAATGGATCCCAACCACCGTCTGATGATCGAATGGAGTGGTCGCCTCGCCCTTGTAACCCAGGAAATGGAAAGTCATCAATATCCGACCGCCAGGGACTTGGAAGCTGATTTCTCGCTGTGAAACTCCTGAGCCTGTCGCCCCGGTGCCGCGCAGGTTCTCTGTAATCACCTCATATTTCGCGAACATCGGCTTCAGCCCCTCCAACTTGCGCTCAAGCGCTTCGATGAGCACACGGAAGCTAATCTCCATCAACTGCCCGAGAACTTCCTTTGTCGGCATCCCGAGCTCTTCCTTTCGATCTTGGGCACCCCGCACGAACAGAGCCACTTGCTTCTCGACATCGCTCGGCTCGTCGATGCTCTCTCCTTTGGCAGCCCGGATCGCGAGATCGAGTGACCGCGTCAGTTGATTTCCGAAGAACTCAGCCAATGGTAAAAAATCGCCTGCATCGGCGAGACGTAGTGCGGTCAGATAATCCTTCTTCTGTTCGGTCGGGACGATGATCGGAGGATAGCCGTTGCGGAGGAACAAGTAATTGACGAGCATTCGGGCCACCCGGCCGTTTCCGTCGTCGAAGGGATGGATCAGAACGAACTCGTGGTGGAGCCCCGCGGCGATGGCGAGGATGTTTTGCGTCTGATCCGCGAGTGTCTCACCGAGCCAATCCACGAATGCCTGCATTCGAGCGGGCACCTCCATCGGCGAAGCGTATTCGAAAAGCTCGCCGGTTGCGGTGATCACGCTGTTGGGAAGCGTCTTGTATTCGCCGGGGATGACCTGAGCACGCGAAGTCTGACCGTCCGGGGTCTGCGTGGGTTTCCAGAACGGCTCCTTGAGGATGATCTTGTTGAGATCGCGGATGTCTCCCGGATTGATCAAACGAGCCTTGTCGGCTGCCAGGTTCCGAAGGTGCCCGATGCCGACATCATGGGCCTTCATCTCTTCATACTCACGAAGCGTGTGGTTGCCGTGGGTCTGACCGTGAAGAAGAAGTAGAACCGTCTCGCCATAGGTGAGCGTGTTCCCCTCGATGTGGTTCGAGTGGTAGTTCCATTCGAGGCGCAGTTTCAGCCACAGTCGGCGCTCGTGCTCTGGCGAGAGTGGCTGCAATGCGTCCCATTCGGCCTTTGCCGCATCAATTGATTCAAAGAACTTGGTCATGGTGGTTCGGTTTGAGCAGTAGGCAGGATTCCTAGTCGGGGTATGTCGGAAGCCAACGTCCATTTTTGCGCCACTGGCGGGTATGGCGACTGGGCTGGGAGTGCAATTTGGCTCGATAAACCTGAAAGGTCTGGTATTCTTACTCCGTACCCCCGACCTTCCACTCGCCCATGGTCAACCCTCAAAATCGCCCAAAAGCCGTCAAGTTCGGGTGTCAGGACACCCGGCGGAACCTCCCGAATTCTAGCTCCAGCAAACGTGGAGAGTCCAATTTCGTGGCCAAATTTGAAAGGGCTTACATGGATGCCGAACTCCGAAAGCTGTCCCAACGAAGTCTGGCCAGTGGTCGGGAATTTGCGCTCGATGGCTTTGGCAGGGCCGATGTGCTCTTTATGGCTTGGAAATCGACCGGGAACGGCGACGATTTCACGGCGGTGACCCTTAAAAGCCTGAGCATCACCGCAATTGAAGGAAAAATCAGCGACTGGCGCAAAGGCCTGATGCAGGCTTCCCGGTACCGGTTCTTTGCGAACCGGGCTCTTTTGGTGCTTCCCCCAGATACCTGCGCGACCGCCCTTGCATATCTTGAGACGTTCCGGGATTTGAACGTTGGGCTGTGGCAATTTGATCCAAGCGCAGGTGTGATTCGCAAGCATTTCACGCCGCGCCATGGGCGTCCGCTCAATTCCAAGGCTCGTGAGAGGGCGATTCAATTGATTACGGGGAAGTTAAAGTTCCGCTAGTTCCTCGAACAAATCGAGCTCCTCACGGATGGCATTGATATGAGCTGCGCTGGACCTATCCCGCATGGTCAGGCCGTATTCCTGAATTCGTCCATAGATCTCCTCCGCTTCGTCAAGTGCGCCACGGTAGTTTTCAAGCGAGGCGTACACATCTCCATCCACGGCATGCATGTTCATTACGTTGATACCTTGCCAATTCTGTAAGGTCTCATTCGTGAGGGAATCAGGAGCAGAACCCTCCTCTATATCGTAACACTCATCAAAGGAAAGTCCGTTCAAGACATCAGGAAAACGGGTTCTTAAATCGTGAAGCTCGGTATAGCGGATGCTCTTCAACAAAGCAGCACTCATATAACGCTGGACCGGTCTCCTCGCGAAGTCCGAAACAGGTTCGAATTTCCTCAAACTGAAGGATTTCTGTGTATTATACCAACCTGTTGCCGCTGCGTCAGATCCGGCCGCCGCAAGATAAGGACTGAGCGCGTCTGTATAGCCGTTGATCACTTGAAAGCCGTTCAGCTTCAAAGTATGCGTCATCAACATCCAACGCGACAGCACGTCAGGCTCTGTCAAAGATGAAGCAATGGAGCTATCGGTTTTCTCCAAGAGCAGATAGAATCCGTCGGGAGGATTTTCCATCTCGGTGATTTCCTGAAGAAAGTTTTGGAGCTCAATCTTGTCACTGAGTGCTGTCGCGGACACGGCAAGTGTGGCGTAGATGGGTCGCGCGTCCCCTTCTGCCGAGGTCGCTACCGCCGCGTTGCGAAGGAATGTCTTCGCAATGGTTCCTTCGATTGAATCGAACGACCGGCGCACAACGATATTTGGCGAAATCAGTGCGGTTACAGGCAGATTCATCTGGTAATTCAAAACATTGAAAATGTCTTCTGAAACCTGATCATTTCTTTCGAGATCACGCCGCCGTCTGGCCTCGAAATATGGGTGGGAGCCATCACCGATTAGTGAACCCAGTCTTGCTCCGGGCTGGGCGGCAATCACTGCAGCATAGAATTGGGGGTCGAGCAATCGAACGCTGTCAGGATATTCCACATCAATTCTCTTGAGCGTGGCCGCCAGTTTTTCCGGATTGATGTCCTTGGCACCAAATATCACGCCATCCAATAGCCCTTCTTCCAAACCTCGTTCGATCTTATCGCCGTTCCCATATCCGTGTTGTGCGAGTAGTTGCATGTCGATTATTTGATTTGGTTGAGGATCAGCGCGAGGTTTCCTGGCCTCAACGCTGGACTCTTCTTCATCAATTGGTCGATGAGAGAAGCGAGCGGCTTTGAGAGATCAGGACGAAGTGTGGCGAGACGCGTCGGTTCTTGATTCAGAACCCGTGTGTAGGTCTTGGCGAGGCTGTCACCAGTCTTCGCCAGGGGATGGATTCCTCCAGATGCAAACTCAAACGTGGTAACTCCGGCAGCGTAGAGATCAGCCCTGTAGCTCAGGGATTCACGAAAGTTCGGATCTAGCATCTCGGGGGCCATGTATAGAGGGGTGTGTGGAATATGCGAAGGATTCACCGTCAATCCCGGCTCATCCACGTTGTAGGCAATACCAAGGTCCAGAAGCACGTAGGGACGATCACGTAGGCCCGTTGCAAATAGGTTGGCGGGTTTGATGTCGCGGTGGACGGTTTTGTGGCGGGTCCACAAAGCTTGGATGCCTTGGACGAGTGAACTGAGGAGTTGCTTGACATCGGCTTCAGGAGGTTGGATTCGATCCGCAATGACAGCCTCCAAATCTCGCCCTGGAAGCATTTCCTCGGTGTAAGCCAAGCAGGTCTCTCCCGCTAGGTCGACAATCGTGGGCGAAACCATGCCCAGCTTGACGACAAATGGACTATCCACGTCCGCAAGCAATGCGGTTTCGCGCTTAGCCCGTCCAAGTTCCTGATCCCGAAATGCGCGAGCGGCATCCGTGCCTGAATCTTGTGGCAAACGAATGATCTTGAGCACCTCGTCTCGCCCACAAGCGGTTTTGACGCGATGAACCGTCTTGAATGTACCTGATTTGATGTGTCCGAATCCGGTAAGATCAGGAAAAGCAGCGGAGAGGACGGTCGGAGGAAAGGGATTGGCAGGCATGGTTTCAGTAGGTTCTGACTCGAATTTTACCCGTTAGCAAACGCTGCATCAAGCCGCGTTTTTGCTGGTCGAGGGCGTTGCGTTGGGTGCGGAGGAGGGTGAGTTCCTGGTCGGCGGTGTCGAGGATGGCGGCGATTTGGCGTTGTTCCGCTAGATCGGCGGGAATGCGGATGGACTCGCGGAGGAAGACATCGGGATCGAAGATGAGCTTCTCGATGTGGACGCCGGTGCTGGCGACGCAGGACAGTCGGATCATGCGCGGGGTCTGGGCAAGCCAGGCGAAGAAAGGCATGTGCAGTTTGGCGGGCGCAATATTGACGAAGATTGCATATTCCTTGGAGACGTGGCCGCCTTCGAACTCCGGGGTGACCATGGCCCACGCGCCGTGGGCAACCTGACGCTTGGAAACCAGGAAGTCGCCGGTCTTGAGATCGTGGAGATCCTGCGTTTTGTATTCCGAGCCCAGCAGATCCGGGCGCCGGAACAGGCCGCCGCAGCGGCGGCGGATGCTGATTAGCGACAATGACATCTCGGCGCTCCATGCAATCGGTCGGAAGACCCGTTCCAGCACTTGATTCATCAGCACCTTCTGCCATGCCTTTTTTCCAAAAGCTGGAAAGCGCTGCCTGCCGGTGAGGAGTTGCTGCATGAGCGCCTGTTTTTGGCGGTCCTTGGCGGCGATGAGGGAGTCGAGGGTTTCGAGGGCCTCGTCCCAGGTGGAGAGGATGTCGGCGATCTTGCGTTGCTCGGGGAGAGGGGGAAAAGAGCCGGCGAGCTTCTTGAATACTCCGAGGCCGATTGTCTGGATTGTAGAACCGACTGCCATGCGCTCGAAGAAACCCTTATGATACTGAAGCCAATAATATAGATGGAAGGGGATGAGATCCGGCCCACAACGCCATGCAATGAAGTGCTGACTCACCGCCATTGGTTCGGCCAAGATAGCAGATTTCCCCACTCCCGCGTCTCGTGATAGAATCACGGTATTTTTTGGATGCAAAACAGCCGACGAATGTCGGATTCCAAGTTCGCTAATCTCCGATGTAGTTTCGCTAATATATCGGTGATCAAGTTTGTTGGAATCGGTCAACGAAACCCATTTGATACCACCATTCCAATACCCTGGCCTCTCCCTATCAGGAGTATGCCCACTGCCTCGCTTTGCAAGGTCATCAATTAGTTGGTGTTTCCAGCCCTTTGGCATTGGAGATATGGGTGTGATCATCCTCCCTCCTCCTCTCCCGCCGGGATGGCTGATGGGTTGTTGTTCTGGTGACGAGAAGCTTTCATTATAGAAAAACGTTATATTAGAGAGACTCAAGCAGACTGGGCACGGCGACTTCGATGGAGTCGAGGAGTTCCAGACCCGTTGCCCCGGAGCGTAGATTGAGCAAGGGGAGCAAACCGGCGGCGGCGAGGGCTGCCATCTGGTGGCGCCAGGAATACCATGATTCCGGGAAGCCGTGGCACAGCAGGACCAACGGCCCGGTGCCTTGCTCCGCGATGTGCATGCGGATGCCGTTGGTTTCGATGAAGCGGTGGGTA
>CAIQXC010000024.1 GCA_903875675.1 Akkermansiaceae bacterium | reverse complement strand
TTCGCGCACGCTGAAAATACCCCTGTTGCCTGCGAACCACATCCGTCCGCGCCCATCCGCAACCATCTGGGAGATGCAATCGTCCGAGAGCCCCTGCGCCGACCGGTATCGGCTAAAGCGCCCGTCTTTCAGTCGTCCTAGACCTTGGCCGCCGTAGCCGATCCATAAAGTACCGTCCGTCGTTGCCAGCAGGGAACGGATCGCCGCCGTGCCCGTCAGCATGCTCCGGGTCTCGTCTGTCAAAGCACCTGCCCGTATCCACAGCAGTCGTCCGCCTGCGGTGGCCGCCCAGCAGTCGCCGCCGGGCTGTGCTGACAGGGCCACAACCGGTCCACAGTCCTCGGGCAATTGGAATGTCTGAAACTGCCCGGCCTGCCGCCGCTGCAAAAAATGAAGGGGTGATTCGAGCCTCCCGGTCCCGATCCAGAGTTCGCCTGCGGATGTCGTTAGAAGGACGTTAATCCAGTTGTCAGCCAAGCCGTTGGTCATGTTGATGCTCTCGCAGAGCTCCTCGTCTTTCCAGTGATGCACCCCGTCCATCTGCGTGCCGATCCAGATCCCGCCTTTGGGTTCGGCGGTCACACAACTGGCGTTTGTGATTGACCAGCCCTCGTTCCGGGACAAGGGTACCCATCCTTGTCCCCTGAGGCCAAGCGCACCTCATCAGCTTGGATGATGCGTTGCAAGCCGGTGGGCGTGCGCAGCAGCAATTCGCCGCCGGGGCCGAGGCCCTCGATGGTGCCGTGGCAGGGGGTGCCGGCGGTGATGAGGCTCACCTCGTGGCCAGTGAGCACGCAGCGCAGCCTCACACCGTCGAGCAGTTCGTCGAAGCCAGCGGAAAGTTGCTCGCGGCGCAAGCTGAAGTGGTGCAGCACGGCGGTTAGGATCCGGGCCCGGTCCTGCGTTTGGCCAGCGGCAAGTTGCAGGGATGTGGCGAGTTGGGCGAGATCGGGTGGAAATTCGCAGCCGTTGACGTTGATGCCGATGCCGACGACCGCGAAATCGTGCCCGGCCTCCACCAAGATGCCGGCGAGTTTTCGGCGGCCGATCCACACGTCGTTAGGCCATTTGATGCCAACGTCTCCGGCGCAGGTTTCGGCGGCTTCCGCCACTGCGAGTCCTGCGGCCAAGGCCAGTCTGGGCCACAGCGCCTTGGGTTCGGCGGGGCGCACAATGATGGAAAATGCCAGCGACTGGCCCATGGGGGCAAACCAGTCGGCACCCCGGCGGCCGCGGCCGGCGCTCTGCCTGTCTGTTAGAACGACGAGACCATCCGCTGCGCCCTGTTCTGCGAGTTTACGGGCCTCATCATTGGTGGATGGCAGGGTTTCCCGCAGCAACAAGGTGAAGGGTGGGGGGACGGTGAATGGAAGGTCGGAGGGCAGAAGACACAAGACTACAAGACAGAAGACAGAAGACAAGCGTGTTCCTGAACCAACGCCAGTGATGCTGACGATTCTCGCTAGCGGGGTGATGTTGACCCGCCGGAAACGTTGATTCTTCCGCCAAAGCCAGCGTTTCATTCTGGGCCAGCGGCTGTCGAATCATGTGATGGGATGTGCTGACAAGAGAAGAGGCGCTGCGGCATCTTTTCTCTTTTCTTGTCTTGGAGCGAAGCGGTCTTTGAGCGAAGCGGTCTTCTGTCTTGGAGCGAAGTGGTCTTCGGTCTTGTCAGATTTTATGGAAATCCAGGGCGATATCGAGGGCGGGAGCGGAATGGGTGAGGGCACCCACGGAGATGAAATCGACGCCTGTGAGGGCGATGTCTCGGACGGTGGCCAGAGAGACGCCGCCGCTGGCTTCGAGCTGAGGTGTGGGGTGTTCGCCTCGTGCGGCGACGGCGGCACGCAGATCATTGAGGGACATGTTGTCGAGCAGCAGGTGATCCACTCCGTCGAGGGTTAGAAAGGCACTGACTTGTGTGAGGGTATCGGCCTCCAACTCGACTTCCACCTCTGGGAGATCGGATTTGAGGTGGTGGATGGCGGCTTGCAGCCCGGGCAGGCCACCCTCAGCCATCAGGTGGTTATCCTTGACCATGGCTCGGTCGTAGAGGCCAAGTCGGTGATTGGTGCCGCCACCGTGGACGACCGCCTGTTTTTCGAGCATTCGGTAAGCCGGGGTGGTTTTTCGGGTGTCGAGGATATGCGCGGAGGTGTCCTTGATGAGGGCCACATAGGCGGAGGTGAGGGTCGCGACGCCGCTGAGGCGTTGGAGAAAATTTAGCGCGGTCCGCTCGGCTGTTAGGATCGGGCGGGCGGCTCCTTCGATGCGCATGAGCAGAGCACCCGCAGCCACCTGGCTGCCGTCGGGAATAAAAATCTCCACGTCGAGGGTGGGATCGACGGCAAGGAAGACGCGGGCGGCA
>CAIQXC010000023.1 GCA_903875675.1 Akkermansiaceae bacterium | reverse complement strand
TCCCGCACAAAATGACCCCAGCCCAAACTTTTCTCCGCAGGGGCACCGAATATTTACCATTCAGGTTCTAGTATTCGCAAGGATGTGGAGGTTCGAGTCCTCTCGAGCGCACCATCTTCATAATCAATGGGTTATGAATGACGTTCAGGGGCTAGTTGACACCATTTCCCGCGTCATGGAAGCCCCTGACGACAAAATGTCGTCGGTGGTTACCAACTCGGTTTCAACTGAAACGGAGAACTGGTGGGACGAGTAGGGCGAAGGTCATGAAGACGTTTGACAAGATCAGAAGAAGGATGGTGTTCATGGGGGACTGCGGGACGAACTTGCTGCGTGCTGCCAGCATGGACAAGCGCCAGTTGCGAAAATCCGGAATCGTGGGAGTGTCGGCTATGAATTTTGCCGAAGTCACCTGCCCGACCTGTTTCGAGGTCTTTGAAGTCGCCGTGCCGCATCCGGACGAGATGCCGACGGAGGTGGATTACGACTGCGAGGTGTGCTGCCGGCCGATGATCCTTGTTTTCACTGAGGACGACGTCTATGCGCGGGGCCTGGCGGATTAGTTTGGCAGGGTTGCCGCAGCACCCTGGCATTTTTCCGCTCCCGGTGCTGGTGCCCGTCACGCGACCGGAGGCGTTGCGATCCGTGCCAGAGAACGTCCCCGACGGGCTGAAGCTGCCTGAGGCGCTGCCGGTGGGGCGGCCCGAGGCATCGCGGTATTGGGCGAGTGCCCGCTGCGGCACTGGGAAGTCGCTGCGGATGGCGAGCCAACCCAGCGAATCATCGAAACCCTCAGTCCGGGACGAGGCGGACATTCGCAGGAATGAGACGGTGGCGGGGTCGAGCGCGTCGCTCCATCTGTAACCGGTTACGGCGTTGTTACCTTCAAGCGGATGTAGCGATGCGGGGCGGAAGAGATCGGCACGGTATCGCGGACGCGCAGAGTGCCGGGTGGGCTGTCCGGCTCGATGAGGGTCTGCGCGGTACTCCATGCCGAGGGCCTTAGATCGGCGCTGGTCTCCACAGTATAGGTTAGATTGGTGGCCGCCGGATTTTTCACAACGGTGAGCCGAAGATAGCGACTGGCACCCACGACTTCGAGGTCGCTCGTGACAGGCGTCGGATTTGCTAGCAGCGGATTGGTGCCGAGCGCATATTCCATCAGGTTGGACAGACCGTCGCCATCGGCGTCGGCGTTTGCTGCATTGCTGCCGGGGTTGGCATTGCCAAAATGGGTGATCTCCCAGGTGTCGAGAATGCCATTGCCATTGGCGTCTGGAAGCGGGATGAGCACGTTGCCAATCGCTTTGATGTTCCCCTTCACCCGCACGGTGACCGCCGTGCCGTTCAAGTCCTGGGTGTTGGTGAAATCCACCGGCAAAACGAGGGTGGCTTGGCCGTTGCGATAAGTTGCTGTGCTGGTGCCGGGAACCACCGTGAGCGTGCCGGTCCCAGCGCCGGCTCCATCGATCGGTGAATCGGCAAAGTTGACATTCACCGGTGCCGCGCTGGGGTAACCGGCAGTGCCGCCTATCGTGCCGCTGTTGATGATGAGATGGTGCAGCGCGGCGTCGAATGTGCCGCCGTTTGCATTCGGTGTGACGGGTGCCGGAACCGGCTGTGGGGTGTACACCGTCCCGGCCATGCTGGCAGTGCTAATGTCAGCCGCCTTGAAGAAAATATACGCATAGAGCACAAAATGCATGTTCGACATCGCAATGTTGCCGCCCGTCAGAGTCAGGGCCGAAGTGGCACCAGTGGCCGAGTCAACGTCGGTCGAGACGTTCATGGTGCCGGTAACGGTGGTGGTTTGCGTGTTACTGGCAGCGACACTTGGAATGGCGAGTGTGACCTGCAGTTTGTTGTTGGATGCATCACTGACCAATGTGAGGGTGCCCCCACCGCTCGATGCACTGGCCGGATAGGACCAGATGATGGCTAGCAGCAGGGCGGCAAGGATTGGTGATTTCATGGCATGTGGCACCTAAAGTGGGGATTGGAGATGCAGGAGAAATACGGCTTTTGTACACCCATTGGCTCTATTCCGCGCTGGCAGGCTTGTCAATGAAGTTCCAACAGCCATTCAGAACTCAGTGCTCGGCACCATCAATGCCAGCGCCCCCCCGCTGCCCGACGGCAGCGGCCGCAAGGTGGAGTTGCGCCTGACCGATAAGAGCCGGATCACGGTCCAGATCTCCGACGAATCCGACGACCAACCGTTCTCAACCTGACCCACAGTCGGCGTTCAGCCCGGCTCGCGTTTCAGG
>CAIQXC010000022.1 GCA_903875675.1 Akkermansiaceae bacterium | reverse complement strand
GCTTCGTCGTCACCGTCGGCGCGGCCAACGCTGGCGGTGCCGATACCCGGACCGTGGCGATCATCGCGTTGCCGGTGATGGCGGCGCAGGTACTGACCGCGCCCTCGGGCCAACCATTAACCTATCAAATCGCCAGCAGCGAGAGCGGTGCCGGGCTCACCTTCACCGCAGCGGCCTTACCGCCGGGCCTGACGCTAGACACCTCAAGCGGCCGGATGACTGGCACGCCCACCGTTTCCGGAACTTTTCCGATTCCTGTAAGTGTCACCATCCGCAGCGCCACCGCATCCACCGTGCTCACGCTCAACATCACCGGTACCAGCCCGGTATTCACCCAACAACCGGTGTCTGCCCGGACCATCAGCTACGGCGGCAGCACTACCTTGAGCGCGACGGCCGATGGGTTGCCCGTCCCGACCTTCCAATGGTACCGGGGCGTCAGCGGTAACATCGCGAGTCCCATCGCAGGTGCAACATCTAATAGTTTTACCACCCCGGATCTAACCACTAACACGAGTTACTGGGTGCGTGCCTCCAGCATCAGCGGCAGGGCTGATAGCAACACTTCGGTCATCGCGGTGTTGCCTTCAACCAACGCCAATTTATCCAATCTCGCGCTGAGCGCCGGAACCCTGGCACCCACCTTTAATGCGGGAATTCTCTCGTACACGGCAAGCGTCTATAACTCGGTGTCGAGCATAACTGTAACTCCCTCCGCCGAGGTCAATCAATCGAGCGTAAAAATTAACGGCAGTTCGGTCGCGCTTGACGCGCCCAGTGCTCCTCTCGCTTTGGTCGTCGGCCCCAACCTCATCACCGCAGTGGTCACTGCCGGAGACGGAATAACGCTCAATACCTATGTGGTCACCGTCACCCGAGCGGGGCCGTCGTCCATCGCGACCGGTCAGGTCGTGGATATTACAGCAACCTCTGCGACCCTATGTGCCACAGTGACTCCTAACGGGTCGGCCGTCGCGTTTTTCCAGTACGGAACCACCACGGCTTACGGCAACTCCACGCCGCCGCAGGATGTTGCAGGCACATCTCCGGTCACAGTGCAGGCGTTGGTCAAAGGCCTTGAGGGCAATACCATCTATCATTTCCGCAGTGGCGTCACTAGCGCCGCAGGCACGGTTTATGGCACCGATGGGGTGTTTACCACCGCGCCGAAAGGTCCGCTGGCCGCCACTGGCAACGCCATCAACGTCACTGCCAGCGCGGCGACGCTGCTCGGGGCCGTCAATACCAATGGGCTAGCCACTGAGGTGTATTTCGAATATGGGCCGACTACGGCGTATGGTGTGACGACCTCGCCTCATGACTCGATCCCGGCCTCGGTGGGTATCGTGGACATTTCCCACGCGGTTACCGGTGTTGACGCGAGTTATCATTTCCGGTTGGTCGCCATGAATGTCGCGGGCACCGCTTATGGCGTTGACATGACGGTAGGCAGCGGCACCAGTGGCGATAAGAGTATCTTCTCCAAGCCCGCTGCAACCAGCGGTGGCGTCACTGATGTCACCACGACTTCCGCCGTATTGCAGGGTGTGGTTAATCCGCATAACAAAACCACCTTGGTAAGCTTCCAATACGGATTGACCAGTGCCTATGGCAGTACCACGACCGGTCGCGGCGTGGGCAACGGCAACGACCCAGCAAACGTGACCCAAGCGGCAGAAGCTTTGCAGCCCGGCACGCTTTACCACTATCGTGTAGTCGCGTCCAATAGCATCGGCGACACGATCGGCGGTGACGCCACCTTTACTACGCTGCCCCTCGATCCGATCGTCACCACTGGTGGAGCGGCCGGACTTACTACTACAAGTGTGCGAGTCAACGGCACGGTGCGGGCTCGCAGCGCAACCACTTCGGTGTTCTTTGAATATGGGACGGACGGGGTGACTTTTCCTAACAGTGTTGCCGCCGTCCCCGCTAGTGTCGGTGGTGAAATAGAGACCCCGGTGAGTGTGGAATTGGACAATTTGAACGAACTGAGGACTTATTTCTACCGGGTAAGGGCAGTGAGCTTGGGCGGCAGCGACTCCGGCGACACGCTCCAATTCAAACCCGGCACGCTCGCCGGGCTCACCCAGCGGTTTTCACAGGATATCCCGGCAGCCGATCATACGGGGCAGGTGGTGATAAACTTGACACCGGTAGGCATCGGTGCCTGGCGCTTCGTCGGAGAGCCAACGTGGCGGGCTTCCGGCGTGGCGGCGACGGGTCTGACTACCGCCGACCGGCTGATCGAGTTTCGCCCTGTGGCCGGTTACATCCAGCCCAACAGCGAGCTGCTAGGCGTTGTCAGCGGTGAGCCGCTCGCACTGGAACGGTTTTACTATAAAGCCGCCGCGGCTGGCAGCGGCGGCTTGCGGATTTTGTTGGAACCGGCCGCAGTGGCCGCGCCCGGGCTGCCGGCAGCAAGCCGCACGAGTTGGCGGCTGATGGGGGATGCCGACACCGCATGGAAGGACTCCGGCGTGCAAATCGGTGGGCTGATGCCGGGCAGTTACCTCATCGAGTGCAAGTCGGTGGCTGGCTGGAACACACCCACGGCCGCCACGGTTGTGGTCGATCCGGCGGCTGTCAGCACGCTCACCATCACCTATTTCCCGGCAAGCGCGCCGTTTCTTATACCACCTGCCGTGGTGTCCTTCCAAACAGCTTCCAGCAGCCGCAACCTGCCGTACGCCTATGTTGGACAAATCCTGAACAATGGCGGCGCCTATTCTGGCTTTGTGGTCAAACCGCGGGTGGTGGCCACCGTCGCCCAAGCGGTGTTTGACGAGGCAACGCTGTCTGCGAGCACCGGTATGGAATGGCTGCTGCAACGCGACAAAGGGACCTATGAGCCCGATCCGCAGGTCCCGCGCGGGTTCTACCTGTTTGACGGTTATTCAACGCAGCGTGCGGTGGAGGCCACGCCGGGAACTTTCTCACTTGCTTCGCAAAACCTCAACGTGGCAGCCATGTATTTCGCTCAGGACGCCGGCCGCAGCGGGTTCAGTGGCTTTCTTGCCAGTGATGCCGATCCTAACGAATTCCTCCAATCCTCGGCCCTGAAAACCCTCATCGGCTACCCGGTCAGCGGCATCGTACCCGACAATCAGGGCAGGATGCACGCCACAGAGCCGAGCGCAGCGACGTTTGTCCAAGCCCTCGGTCGAACCTACACCAGCGCGGCCAACCTCAGCCTCGGTGGCATGATCGGCGGTCCGCTCTGCGTCCAGCGGGACGGCGGCAGCTACTTTCCGGCTGGTATCTGCGTGGGTGGTACGACCGCGGGCGCGGTCCGTGCCATCGATGGCAGCGTGCTCGATCTGTTCAGCCGTGCTGAAATCAGTGGCACTGGCGGCGACAACAACACTGGCGGCGGCATCACTCATACCAGCTTCACGTCATTCGGCATCGCCACCCAGCCCGGCGCGATCAAAGTGACCATCCAGCCCGAGGCCGCCCGCATTGCCGGCGGTGCCTGGTTGCTCGCCCCGGAGACTACCCAACGGGCCAGCGGGGATCAGAAAGTCGGGCTCAGCGCCGGCACGTATGTGCTGCAGTTCACACCGATAGCCGGATATCAGGACCCCGCGCCGCAGACCGTGCTTGTCACGGGTGGTGTTCTCCAAGATCTCACGTTCACCTATCTTGAGGACGTTTCACCGCCGGTCATTACCAGCGCCGCAGCCGTGACCGGCACCCGTGGCTATCCGCTTTCCTATCAAATTGCGGCGACTCACTCACCGCAGGCCTACACCCTCGCTGGCCGACTGCCCGCAGGGCTCGTATTCAATCCCGCCACCGGGTTGCTCAGCGGAATTCCCCTGGAATCCGGGCTGTTCCAGGTCACTCTGGGGGCCACCAACACAGGAGGCACCACCACGCTTGCGTTCACGCTTACCTCCCGTCCTGCCTTGGCCAACCAGAGCGCCACAGTGCCATTGCGGCAGTCACTGAATTTGCAAATCGCCAGTAGCGAAAGCGGCGCGGGCGTCACCTACACAGCCACCGGCCTGCCCTCCGGTGTGGTGCTGGATCCCGCCAGCGGACTGCTGTTCGGCAGCCCCTTGCAAGCGGGTGTGTTCACGTCTTCCATCAGCGTGGCTACCGGCGGAGCCAGCGCTGCGGCCACCTTCACGCTTACGGCGACTGCCTCGTCCCTCGATCTGTGGCGGCTCGCCAATTTCGGCACCACCTCCAACACAGGACCGGCCGCCGACAGTGCCGACCCCGATGGCGACGGCAGCTCCAACCTCGCCGAATATACCGCTGGAACCGATCCTAACAATGCGTCAGACGTGTTCAAAATCCTGACTGCTATTAGGAATGTCACGTCCTACACAGTCACCGCATCCGGCAAGGCCTCGCGCACCTATGTTCTCGAACGACGGGAAGCCCAAGGTTCGTGGATCGCAGTGGCATCCGTGGGTCCGCTTGGCATCAGCGGTCCGGTCACACTGACGGACACAGCTCCGCCGGCGAAGAGCGGAATCTATCGGATTAGGGTATCGGCTCCGTAGGGCTAGGAAGTCCGCTTGATAACGCACGGCATGAACAATAGAACACAACGATGAAAACACCATTGGATGAATCTGCTTCGACTCATGATTGGTTAGCATATCTTAACGGGTCATTGCCTGGCTATGACTTCGAGGGGTTGGTGGCACAGGGGGGGATGGGATTCGTTTTCAAGGCACTCCAGAAATCCTTGGATCGGCAAGTTGCCGTCAAGGTTCAGTTCCACGCCTGTGGAGATAATG
>CAIQXC010000021.1 GCA_903875675.1 Akkermansiaceae bacterium | reverse complement strand
GCGTCGCCGGTTTTGCCGCAGGGGGCCGCCGTGCAGCGCCACAGACCTTCGCCGGGAGTGACGATGAGGCTGGCCTGCTCCTTGTCGTCATGGAAGGGGCAGAAGCCGCCAGAAGAATTAGCCGCGTGGCGGATCACCGTGCAAAAAAATCTGCCGTGCCGCCATGGCAGCACCATGCTGCCATGGGAACCGGCGAGGTTCCGGCTTGACGGCGGCAGCCCCCCCTGCCAGCCTTGCCGCCCTGCGGGGCTCTGGTGAGCCACCGCTGCCCCCCTCAACCCTCATTTTACCGTGGACATCAAGGACATCCGCAACATTGTCGAACTCATGAATGAGCATGGGCTCACACTCTTGGACCTCACTCACAAGGACTTTCACATCAAACTCAAAAAGGGACCGGATCTGGACGATTTGCGAAGCCTCATGGCCTGTATGCCTGCAACTCTCGCAGCGCCAGCGGCAGTTGCAGCCCCGTTGCCCTCGGCCGTAGCTCCGGAAATGGTCCCCGCCGTGCCGAGCGCTCCGGCTGTGCCCGTCGGCACTGAGATCACCTCGCCAATGGTTGGCACATTTTACAGCAAGACCTCACCGGATGCGCCAGCACTGGTCAACGTCGGCGATGCCATATCCGTCGGCCAAACCCTCTGTATCATCGAAGCCATGAAGGTGATGAACGAAATCAAGGCCGAGTGCTCCGGCATTCTTAGCGCAGTGGTGGCCGAAGACGGTGCCCCAGTGCAATTCGGTGACGTATTGTTCCGCGTCAAATAGCCCCGGCTTTTCCCCTCGACACCGCCAACCCCCTCCTACCCCAGCATGTTCAAACGCGTCCTGGTCGCCAATCGTGGCGAAATCGCCCTCCGCGTCGTGCGGGCCTGCCGTGAACTCGGCATCGAGTCCATCGCCGTGTATTCCGAGGCCGACGTCGATTCCATGCACGTCCAACTCGCCGATGAGGCCGTGTGCATCGGACCCGGCCCTAGCAAAAAATCCTATCTGATGCCCGATCGCATCATCGCCGCCGCGGAGATTACCGGTGCGGAAGCGATTCATCCCGGATACGGGTTTCTCTCGGAAAATGCCCGCTTCGCCCAAATCTGCGCCGCCTCCGGTTTCACATTCATCGGCCCATCCGCCGAAATCATCGCCATGATGGGCGACAAAGCCACTGCCCGCGCCACAGCGATGGCCCATGGCGTGCCGGTCACCCCCGGTTCTCCCATCATGCGAGATCCGGAATCCGCCCTCGCGGCCGCCAAGCAAATCGGTTTCCCCATCATGATCAAGGCCACTGCCGGCGGCGGTGGCCGTGGCATGCGGCCGTGTTTCAACGAGGCTGACTTCATCAACTTGTTTTATGCCGCGTCCAACGAGGCGTTGGTGGCCTTTGGCAACGGCGAGTGCTACCTGGAAAAGCTGGTCATCAACCCGCACCATGTTGAGTTCCAGATATTTGGTGATGCCCACGGCAACTTTGTCCACCTCTGGGAACGCGATTGCTCGATGCAGCGTCGCAACCAGAAAATCATCGAGGAATGCCCGTCGCCACTTGTCACGCCGGAATTGCGTGCTCGGATGGGGGATGCGTCAGTGCAACTCATTCGCGCCATCAACTATCAGAATGCCGGGACCATCGAGTATCTTGTGGATTCCGCTACTCAGGAGTTCTACTTCATGGAGATGAACACCCGCATCCAGGTCGAGCATCCGATCACCGAGGAAGTCATGGGCTGCGAACTCATCAAGGAACAAATTTGCGTCGCCGCTGGACAACCTCTCTCTCACCACGTCTATAAGTCATCTCCGCGCGGCCACGCCATCGAATGCCGCATCAACGCCGAAGATCCATATAACAATTTTGCCCCAAGCCCCGGCACCATCGACCTGTGGTATGCTCCAGGCGGCAAAGGCGTGCGCGTCGATACCCACGTGTACTCCGGCTACACCGTCCCGCCATACTACGACTCGCTCATTGCCAAACTCATCGTCACCGGCTCAACCCGTGAAATCGCTGTAACACGCATGAAACGCGCACTGGGTGAATTTATGATCAGCGGCATCAAAACCACCGTCCCCTTCCAGCAGGAAATTATCGCCCACCCGGATTTCGCCGCAGGCACCTATGATATCGGCTGGGTCGCCCGGTTCATCGAAGAACGCAAGATATAGGCCATGACTCTTGACCCATATCTCTACTGCATTCTCGACCTCGGGTATGTCTTGGAAACCGACGCCGAACAAGTCACCGCAGCAGTTCTGGCCGGTGGGGCCGACAGGCTCCAACTCCGCGCGAAAAACCATGACCTCGCCCACATCGAGAGAGTGGCCAAGCGCGTCCTGCCCCTGTGCCGCGCGGCTGGAGTGCCCTTCATCCTCAATGACCACCCGGCGCTCGCCGCTGCCATCGGTGCCGATGGCGTGCACCTCGGCCAAGACGACGGCAGCTTGGCAGGAGCACGGAAACTAACAGGCGCTGGCATGCTCGTCGGCCGCTCCACCCACTCACTGACGCAAGCCCGCGCCGCGCTGGCTGAGGGGTTTGACTATATCGGCTTTGGCCCGCTCTTCCCCACGCCGACCAAGGCGGGTCGCCCAGCCATTGGCCTAGCCGAAATATCAACGATGGAGCGCGACGTAGGCGTACACATTCCGGCGTTTTGCATCGGCGGCATTCATCCCGGCAACCTCAGTCAAGTGCTCGACGCCGGTGCCCGCCGCATCGTCATGGTTTCCGCCTTGCTGCAAGCCGCTGATATCCAAGCAGCGACCCGCGAGGTGGCCGACAGGTTACGTCCGGTTACTCAACGATGAGTTCGACGATGTGGACGGAAGGATTGGCGCTGTTCTTGAGCATGTTGACTCGCACGTAACGGGCGTCGGTCGGCTCAAATTTACCAGAGTAGCCGGCGGCGGTGGCTGGCACGGTGTTCTTGGAGAAATCCAGTACCTTCTTCCATTGTTTGCCATCCACCGATACTTCCGCATTCAATTGATAGTAGCGGCCACCATCCCAGTAGGTGATGACGTTGACAAAGCGAACAGGTTGGACCTTTTGCAAATCCACCTGCAGCCAGTGGGGCCCCTCGCCCCCATCCCAGTAATCATCCGCATTGTCGGCCTTGCCGTCCACGGCTATCGAGGGCGACTTGCCATTGCCGGGATCCGGCGGCGGCCCGGCAGTGGCCGGTTTGCCGGTGGCCAGATTCGCTTTGATCACCTTTTTGTGGTTGAACCAACTGCCCACCAGGTGGCCTTGCTGGACGCCACTGCCATCAAAGAGACCGGCGCGCAAATGAACCGTTTCGGTGGCCTTGATCGGAGCTGTGTATTCTTGCCATTTGCTGTTAGGAAGACTATTATCCAAGGTGTACTTAAGCGTGAGACCCGCGACCCTTGGAACCAGGGTGATGGTTAGCGGATCGGCGAAGGTGTTTTCATCCTGAGTGAATGATCCCTCAACTTGGATGGCGATGGGATTGACTAACAGGTCGAGAAGCGGATCCGTGTGGGCAAGCCGCGCCTTGAACTCGGCGAGGGTGCCACCGGCGGCGGGATTCCAGGCTTTCTCAGCCACCATCGCGAGCCGATCCCGCAAGCTCTGGATCTCAATGTTCTCTGCATTCTCCCAGGAGCAAATCTGCGTGCCAAGAATGTTCGTCGTGTCCGTCAACGTCGTGAATGTATCATCTCCCAAATGCCCGCGGCCAAACATCGGCAACTTCCATTTGAACAAAAATTCAAGCGGCCGCTTGTCGCCGCGCACAATGTAGAGAGGCGTCCACATTGCGTTGATCACCGGATAGCCGGCTTTGGCAATATCGGCCGGGCTGCGGCCATGAGTCCATGCCATTACGGTCACATCCTTGGGCAAGGGATAGGTGCCGCCGGGGTTACAGGCTTCCTCCCACACGATGGATTTTTTCCCTCGCTTGGTGACCAGTGTGTTCAGGTCGGCGATGAACTTGCAGTATAAGTCGTGAGCACTCTTGATGCCGGTGGTGGCTTGCAGTTGCTTGTACTCGGGCGTTTGCTCAAGGCCGCCAAGGCCGACTTCGTCAGCGCCCAGGTGGATGTAGGGCGTGCTTTGGAACACATCCATCATTTCGTTAAGCAGCGCCTCCACCGCCGCCAGGGTTTTGGGATTGGCGATGTTCACGGTGGACCCGTTGCCGGGCAGCCCGAAGACCTCTGGAGCATCGGCAATGAGACGGCCGCAGTGGCCGGGAAAGTTAATCTCGGGCACCAGATAGACGCCGCGCAACTTGGCATAAGCCTCGAGTCGTTGGAGTTGTTCCAAGGTGTAGGGTTTGCAGTGCGGCTGGGAACCGGGCTCAAAACGCGCAAACTCTTGGTTGCTCTTGCCAAGTTGCGGAAACTTGCTCGATGCAAACATGAATAACTGGTCATCCGCCAAATTCAAATGCAGGTATCTCACCTTGTACATCCGGCACAACTCAATGACCTGCTCAATGCCGCCGGGCGTATGATACTTTCGGGCAAGGTCGATGAGCGCTCCTCGGTACGCATAAACCGGCTCATCGGCTATATGCATCTTCGGAACGGTTAGCGAAGAACCGGAACCGTGCACCGCCTGCAGCAATGTCACGGTGGCGGAAGCCACGCTCTGATAGGAACCGCCAGCCACCGTGACGCCACCCGTCGTGGAGATGGGAGTGACGGATTCTTCGGCATCGAGCGTATAGGCTTCCCCCT
>CAIQXC010000020.1 GCA_903875675.1 Akkermansiaceae bacterium | reverse complement strand
GTGGTCTTTAATGCGAAATCCGGCCGTGATAAACGCAGAGAACGCAGGATATACACAGATATAGAAAACAAACGTCGAGCTGAGCTACAGAAGAGACAAACGGTGAGAATGAACTCATATTAGAGCAATAAAATGATAATTTATGTGTAATCTCTACATTTTGTGTCTTTAAAACGCCATAGTTCTGTAGTATTTTTGCGTTCCTCTCTTTTTCTCTCACCTGTAGTCTCTCTCTCTCTCGCTGATTTGATTTGATTACTAATTACACTAACACTATTACTCTTTATTTATTGTTCTCTGTTTATTCCCTTCGTGTTAGCCATGGACCTGTCAAAAATCACTGTGCTGGGAGCACTGGCCATCGTGACGGGTGCAGGAGTGGCAGCGTTGATCGGCAAGGGCCTCCATATTTGGCGCACCCACCGGGTGGCAGCGGACTTGCACCGGTTCTTTTGTCAGGCTCAAGCCGTCCACGAGAAAATGCAAACCGGCCTCAAGACGATGGCCGGAATTGTCCCGCAGCTTGAGGACCCGCGGCGGGAATTGTCGCAGCGTGGGGTTGCTCTGTTAGATCAGCATGCGGTATCGATGATGGCGATGGAACGGGCGTTGGGTGCGCCCCACGGAAGGACCCGCTTGCGGCGGGTGGCCAGTCGCCACTTGGAGAATTTGAACGGGTTGCACGGGGCATTTGAGGCATTTCAGCAGGCGGTGCTCGCGGCGCTGTATGAGCAAGCGGCCACGCGGGTGGTGATGCCACCGCTTGTGGTGCGGCGGTATCGGGCGGCGTTCAGGGTGCTTGAGCATGCTTTACCTGATGAGTTATGGCAGGTGATGAATGAGATATTGGTGCGGAATGTCGAGTTGTGGACGCTAGATATGATGGGTGAATGGCACAAGGTGCGTGACGCCGGGGCGCGGCTGGGTAAGGAGGTGATGTTCAGTCGCAGCTGTTTTGAGAATGCGGTGGAGTTGCACCTCATTGTGCACGACCTCAACGGGCGCGCCTTCACCAGTGAGTTTGTCGTTACTCACCAGCATGCGCTCACTGCACGGCGGTGGCCGCAGTGGCGCAAGAGTCATTGAAATACCGTGATTTCAGTCGTTAGGTTAATTGCCTGAGTCACTTGTGTTTGAGCTTTTTCTTCACAGAGGTGAGGATTCCTGAGGCTTGTTGGCCTGAGCCTCGCGGCGGTCCACGCTGCGGATCAGGTCCAGATAGAAATAGGTGCCAATAAGATAGAGCACGGATGTTGTTAGGAAAATTTGCCAATAGGGCAAGTGGTGGGAGCGGAGGAGTTGGAACACGCGGGCGGCGAGCCACCACGAGCCGCTCCAGATGGCGCCGTTGCAGGCGCTCATGAGTTCTCGGTTGCGCTCGCCGACGTAGGTCATGGTCAGTTCGCTGATAGAGGGGCCGGCCATGCTCATGAGCGGCTGGCGGATGATGAAACAGCCGACGGCCAGTGGCAGTGCCCAAGTGGCGGCTTTCCACAATTCGGTGAAGCCCATGGTGGCGAGCAGGACCACGGCGACGCTTTGCACGCCGAGGATGGCACCGCGCCAGCCGAAGCGGCGGCGCACTTCCGGGACGATCAGCCCGGCGATAAGGACCAGCACGTTGCTGACGGAGCCGAAGGCGGAATAATGGAAAGCATCCACACTGAAGACAGTCTTGAAGAAGAGGTTGAGGAATTGGATGCTCAGGCCAGCACCGGTGGCAATGCAGAGGGTCGGTAACAGGGTGTGCAGCAACACCGGCACGTCGCTGCGGTGGACGTGCAACCAGTGCCGGTTCGTTTGAACAGGCGCGGCGGGATCCGCCAACCGGGCAAACAAAAATGGCGCTCCAAAACCGGGCAGCGTCAGCAGCAGCAGCGTCAGGTATTCATCAAACACCCCGTGCAGGCCGCCTATCCGGAACGACCCGATGCTTTGCAGCACGCTGGCCACCAGACCGCCGCAAATGCTCGCCGCCGCCCAGGTGGCAAACAGCAGGCTAATTGCCTCACTCGCCTGATGGGCTGGTGCCAGCCGCATGGCCATCGGCAGGTTGGCGACGTTAAGAATCAAGCTCGCAAAGCCCATGGCTAGAAAACAAGTTGAGGCGGCAGTCATGGCACCGCAGCGGACGGTTTCCAACGACGCGATGGCCATCAGCGGAAACAATGCGGCACCAAGGATCAGCGGCCAGCGCAGAGGACGCCCTCGCAGCCACAGGCCCGCCGGGATGGCCAGAAAAAAGGTGGCGACGAAGCGCTGGGAAGTGAGCGCGGCGATGCTGGGATCGTCCAAGCCACGGTCTTTGAGGAACAAATTGAGCAACAGAAACTGCGCCGTGAGCGTCAGGTTGATCAAAAATTGGCCCGCCGCAAACACGTGTACCCCCCTCGGCAGGGCGCGGTATCGTTCCAACCAAACAGGCAGACGCGGCATCGAAGTGGGGCCTCAGCGGGCCTGAACAAGCAGGGGCCGGGAATCTCCCGGCAGCCAAGCGGCAGGGCCAATGAGTGACGAAACCAGGAAAGATCGGCGGGGCATGAGGCGGCAGAGAGGTTGGTTAGTTAGTTCAGTGGCAAGTCGCGGGGGCTACGTCAACTCGCACAGGGTTCGCCGCCGCGCCGGAAACATGTCGCTTGCCCCCTGCCGCGTCAAGACCCGGAAGTCAGGCTTCGGCATAGCCCACTTGGGGGGCTCACTGCAGTCCTTGCCCGAGGGGAGGCGGCGCGTCATACTCCTTGCGGTTATCGCGAATGGCAGCCCGGTTGCGCAATTCAATCTCAGCCCGCAACTCATATTTCTGCTCCCTCTGGCGGTCGGTCTCGCAGGCAACAAAGCCGGGCGAGTCCGGATTCGGGTTGGTCTTGAGCGATTGCTGGCCGGAACGGATGATCGCCAGCGCTTCGTTGTAGCGCGGGTCGTCCTTAGGCAGCTTCGCCAGACCGGGGCTGATCTCAGGCCGGTCAAAGCTGATGTCGATGATACCGGTGCTCACGCCGAGTTGCTTGAGTTTACCTAACTGACTGTCGTCGAGCGGACTGCGGCCGTATTGATTTCTCGGATAGGCGCTGGCATAACTCGGATAATATGGGGCGTTGAGATCCACCCATGTGATGATCTTCTCAAGCTCCTCGTCGGTAATCTTTACCTCGGTGTGCTTGTTGGTGCCTTCGCGGAAATGCAGCAGGCGGCTCGGATGCGAACCCCAGGAATACGCTTGGCGAATTTCAGCCGGTCCGGCCCCAACCACGCTCAGCACGCCCTTGGTCCACAAGTTCACATAGGAGGCGTTGAAGATCAGACCGCGGTCACCCGCCAAAATCAGCTTCTCGCCGCCCTTCTTCCCGTAGTCGTGACAACTCACGCAATGCTTGTCAAAGACCGGTTGCACGTCGGTTAGGTAGTTGAACATCCGCGGCGGCCCATGCCAACCGTCCAGCCGACTCGGCGGCCGCTTGAGAGCTAGCAGGTTCTTGTTGGTCAGGGCCGGCGGCGCGGCACGGCGCTCGTCGTGGCAACCGACGCAGCCGATCCACTCGCCGGACTGTGCCGTCAAGCCGCTGCGCATCGACTGGATCATCATGCCGTCCTTGTCGAGCAATTGCAGATAGACGAATCGGTCGGACGGGAGGGCAAATGCGGCTGAGCCGTCGGCCTCGACGGGTACGGTGCCGAGGATGCGCTTGTTATTAAAATCGTGCCAGCTCATGCCGGGCCGTTCGACGCCCTGGCCGCCCCATCCCGGCTCGGTCCAGAAGCGTTTTTCGGGGGATTCGATAACTCGGAGGAACTTCACGCTACCGGGCTTAACGTCCTTCATGTGGGTGCCTTCGTAAACATTTTGGACAAACACATATCCATCGGAATTCTTATAATCGCGGCGCGTGGGAATGACCGGCGGCCGCGGGTGCGATGCCAGCGGACGGGGATCGTAGCACCCCTCGCCCTCGCTGTGGACCAGGATTTCATTGCCAAACACGTCCACCAGATAGATGCCCATCTGCTCGCCGTGGCCGGTCATGCGCGAACACAGAAAGTACTTGTTAGAAAGCGGATAGGGATCCTCGTATTTCGGGTTGGTTCCGCTGAATGTGTCGAATCCACCGTTGGGCGTGTCGGGGTCGGCCACCCGTGAGATGACGCTGGCCGGCCAGGTGCGCAGGATCGGAGCCTTGCCATCGACGCCGCGGCTGCGGTCGAGGATGGCCATGGCACCCCAGGGACGGTCGTGGCAGGAGCCGAGGATGCAGAGGATCAGGTCGGTGCCCGGGATGGCACGCGGATTCAGGACGACGCCACCGGCTGGGGTATTGTTGCCGTAGTAGCCGGCGTGGTTGGTGCCATCGGGGTTGGCGGTCCAGAGGCCCTGGGCATTGCCGAAATTCCGGTCGATATATTCCCAGCGGTAGTAGATGAGGCGGCCGTCGGGCAGAAGCGAGCCATGGCCTTCGAAGAGGGTGCTCTTGCCAATTTGATGGATATTGGCGCCGTCGGCCTGCATCCGGAACAGGTTACCCATGATGTGGATGTTGCACATGCAGTATTTGGGCTCACGCGAGGAGGTGAACACGATGTTGTCATCGGGCAGATAGAGCGGGTCGATGTCAAACACGCCCTCGGCTGAAGTGAGTTGCTTGAGGCCGCTGCCGTCGGCGTTAACTTCGTAGAGGTGATAGTTATCGCGGATGTTTTTGCGCATCGAAAAGAGGATGCGTTTGCCATCGAAGTGGACGTCGGGATCGCGCAAGCGGCCTTCTTGGCCGGGATCGGCCACCACGCGGATGTCGCCGTTGTGGGCCAGATCGATGGTCTTGAGGGGGCCGCCGGGTTGGTAGCTACCGGTATTGCACTCACCGGTCTGGAACATGGTCTCGGTGTTGTGGTGATCGCCGCGGTATTGGCTGCGGACGACGTAGAGCAAGGGTTGGCCGCACACCAGAGGGTTGGCCAGCAAGGCTTCACGACGCAGTTTTTCAAATTCCTCGCGCGGCAGTTGGGGCAAGCTCGCCATCGCGTCTAGCCGGGCAAGAAAATCCTTGCCGCCGACATAGCGCGCACCATAGCTGGCGGTCAAATCGACAATTGCATTGTGCAGCGCCTGCCCCTCATTGGGGCTGGCGGCCGGCAACTCGTCTGCCATGATCGGAGCCGCGATGGAGGCGCAAGTCACAACAAGGCAGGCCCGCAGTTGCGTGCACCAGGGCGAAGGGAAGGATGTCATGATGATTGGATATCTAACACGGTTCGAGGGTATTTCCACCCGCCGACGGTGGCAGGTGCGGGATGAATACGCGGCAACACGGCTGAGCTTTCAGCGGTGGTAGCTTCTTTAAGATTTGGAAGCCGGCATGCCGGACGTGGGTCTGAGCTCACTTATTGCGCCAGGCCGAGGCCATTTCGTGGACCTCGAGTGACTCGACGGTGAGGGCTCCACCTTGAGCGCTCAGCGAGATTTTGCCCAACGGTTTGCCCATGTCGTGGCGGGCCGCTGTCTTGAAGCAGGCACCACCACAGCCAATGACTTCGAACATTGGACGGTCCACCAACACCCGGATCGTCACCTTGCCGTCCTGCATTTTGAGCGGCATCTCGTCGAGCTTTTGGCTGCCGAAATCATAGGTCACCGTGTTGTCGCCGAAGCGCAGCACAGCCTGTGTGGCGCTGCCCATTTTGAGGGTTGCCACAATGTCATACAGCTGGCCCGCAGCGGCAAACTCGAGCGCCGGTGTCCCGGCTGCGAGTTTTTCATTAGATACTGACTTGGGTTCCGGTTTGCGCAGTTTTTCGAGTTCCTTGATTGGATCGGCGAACATGCGAATGCCGTCCGAGGTGGTGTGCAGTGTCAGTTGAGTGGGCACGCTGAACGTTTGGTTGAAGGGCATGCCCGGCATGTCGATGCGAGCCCAGCCGATCTGCACGACCCGGCCGTCGGGCGGGTTGCTGAAGCACTGTGAGGCGTAGTACGGGCCCCAGTGGACTTGGTGTTTGCCCGGGTGTTCTGGAGTGAATTTTTTGCCATCAAAATTGCCGATAGCATATTGGGCGTCGGCGGCGAACATCACCCATTTTTTCGTTGCCTGATTGCCATCGACGGGCAGCTCGAACATCTCAGCGCACTCGAAGAAACCAGGGATGGAACTGGCGTATTCCCAATGCTTGAGGTCTTTGCTGGTGTAGATAGATATATTTTGGCCGAAGGGATCGCGTTCGTCAAAGAGCGTGATGACCCAGTGCTTGCCCGGCGCATACCAAATGAGTTTCGGGTCCCGGCCGGAATGCTTGATGACAGGGTTGCCCTCGTAGTAGGTCCACGTCTTGCCGCGGTCCGTCGAGTAGGCCAGCGACTCGCCGCAACCCGTGTCCGTGAACACGAGGACCATGGTCTTTTCCTTGCCCTTCTGCCAGCCGGCACTGTTGTAGGTATCAACATTGCCGCTGCCGGAAAAACACTCCCTGACGGCCATCGAGGGATGCCGGTCGGTCACGTTGTCGCCGTAGGGCCGCAGCGCGTGGGATTGCTCGATCCAGTGAACCATGTCGGGGCTGGTGGCGTGGCCCCAATACATGTTGGCCCAAGGGGCTCCAGCTGGGTTGCTCTGCCAGAAGAAATGATACTCGCCATCGTAGTAACACATGCCATTGGGGTCGTTGTTCCAACCGCGCGTCTGGCTCATGTGGAATTGAGGCCGCAACGCTTCGTCATAGAGCGGTTGGAGGTTGCGCAACTGGTCGCTGGATTCAATCATGGCGGCTACTCCCGGATCGGCCTTGGCAGAAATCATCGCGGTCTTGCCCACATATTCAGACATGTCCAGCCAACCCCACCAGTCGATCGATTCTTTGTTAGGCGCAAAATCGCAATCCAAATTGTGGACGAGTTGGTCGCCAACGCGTATCGTCATCCGGCCGCGCTGACCCTTGTTAGATATGGGGAAAATGAGGTATTTGCCGGTAATCTTAACTTCTCGGACATGATCAGGCGGGGGCGGCGGCTGGATTTTGATGGGTGGTGCGGGCCGTTTCTTGGCGGGGGTGTTGCTCTGCGAGATTTGATCGACATTGATGTGGCCCCATCCGCCCGACGCGTCATCAACGATTTGGATCACGACCTTTTTGCCCTTGTATTTTTTCACATCCCAATTCTCCCAGTTGAGGGCCTCGCTGCCACCCGGTTCGGTGTTAGGACCTGTGGCGGTTAGAGCGACCTTGCCATCAATCCATAAATTCATGCAGGTTTTTCCCTGATGGCCGCCGCCGCCGATGAGGAATGTGATATAGTCCCGCTCGATGGTAATCTCGGGTGAGGTGAGTTTTCCGGTGGAACCGTCGCCTTCAAGATAGGTGTTGACCAAGCCCTTGCCGAGGAAGCCGGTGACTTCCATCTGGCCCGGGAACCCACCCTTGGCCGGGCCCGTGCCGAAGGCCTTGCCCTCGACTTTCCAGCCACCGTAGTCGGCCGCCTCGAAGTCCTGGATCAAGATGTCAGCGTTGGCACTTTGGGCCCGAAGCGCAGGCAGATGGGCCAGCAGTGCGAGACAAGTGAGCCATGACAACAACGGGCGGGATGTTTGATAGGTCGGGTTCATCGATGGTTGGGGTTCTACCTGTGGCTTGGAAATATCAGCGTCTGGCCGATCCGTCCATGTTTTTCGTCAGCGCGTGCCTGGGACCGGTTGGCCGAGGCCCAGCGGCGGGAGTGCTTGCGGAGGCGGCAGACATCGCCGACGGCTTCGCGGGCCAAGTCGTCTTTGGTGCCGCCAAGGTCTTCAAGGATCGGGTTCAACAATCACTTGAACAACACGTAATTCGATGAACAACGTCATCACTTCCACAAGCCCGTGACCCTATGGGAAACCCTCGCCCACAACCCTCTAGGCTGAGTTCAACTGGGTTCGTTGTGAGAGGTGCCGGCGCTCCCGTCTCCCATCGCAGCAACAAGTACGAACCGATCATTGACAATCCACCTTGGCCGATTATACCTGATGCGCGAGCCGGGACACCATAATCAGGTGCCCCTATGCCTCGGCATCCCTGATTCACCACAACAGAAAACAACAAATTATATGACACGCCTAACCATCACCCTCGCAAGCGCCCTGACGTTGATGAGCGTTTCCGCCCGTGCTGAGCGCAATGACGCTGCCGCCGAAAAACTCGGGCTCCAACTCGGCATGCAATGTTGGACCTATCGCATGCTGACCACATTCGAGACCATCGAACGTTGCCAGAAGTTTGGGATCAAGTATCTGGAGATCTTCCCTGGTCAGAAAATGAAACCTGGTGCCGAAATCGCCGTCGGCCCTGGCATGAGCGACGCCGAAATCGCTGAACTCTGCGGCAAGGCCAAAACGTGCGGAGTAAAAATTGCCAGCTTCGGCGTCAGTGACATCCCGATGGATGAACCCGGTATGAAGAAACATTTTGCCTGGGCAAAAAAAGTGGGTCTCGAAGTGCTCGTCACCGAAGTGACGCCTAACGAGGCTCTCGACAAGATGGCACAGGCAACTGGCATTCGGATCGCCCTGCACAACCACCCGCAATCCTGGCCAGCCGACAAGGTGCTGGCGGCGACCAAGGACTTGAGCAAGAATTGCGGTTCGTGTGCGGACACCGGCCACTGGCTGCGGGCCGGCAAGGATCCGATTGCGAATCTCAAATTGCTAGATGGTCGCATCATTGAATCGCACTTCAAGGATCTGGACGAGAAGAAAGAAGACGTGGTCTTTGGCAGCGGCATCGCCAACGTCAAAGGGATGCTGCAAGAGCTCAAACGCCAAGGGTTTCACGGCCACCTGAACATGGAATATGAGCACGGCGATCTGGCCCACCTCGACGCCACGATCCCCCAGTGTGTGGCTGCCTTCGACAAAATCGCCAACGAGATCTCAAAATAATAGCAGCTCCTCCGTCGAGGCTACATTCCCATGATTTGATAGCCGCCATCGACGTACAGGACCTGGCCGGTGATGGCGGCTGCGCCGTCACTGGCTAGGAACACGCCGGTGGCACCAATTTCCTCAAGACTGCACGTGCGGCCCAACGGCGCACGTTCACTGTATTGCTTGATCATCTGACTGAACCCGCCGATCCCCCGGGCGGCGAGAGTTTGGACGGGGCCTGCACTGATGCAATTGACGCGGATCGCCTTTTTGCCCATGTCCCAAGCCAGATATCGGGTAGATGCTTCGAGGCTGGCCTTGGCCACCCCCATGATGTTATAATTGGGCACGACCTTTTCGGCGCCGTAATAGCTCATGGCGAGAATGCTGCCGCCGTGGGTCATGAGGGGTTCGACCCGTTGGGCCAAGGCAATGAGCGAGTAGGCGGATATATCGTGGGCGATGCGGTAGGCTTCACGACTGGTCGAGAGGAATCGTCCTTCCAGTGCCTCGCGCGGCGCATAGGCCACCGAGTGCAACAGCAAGTTCACCTGCGATGTGTGCTTGCTAACGTTTTGGAAAAACGTGTCAATTTCCGCATCGCTGGTGACGTCGCAGGGATAGAGTGGGACGTCTTCGCCGAAGGTGGCGGTGAGTTCCTCGACGTTCTCCTTCACGCGATCCCCTTGGTAGTTGAAAATCAACTTCACACCCTGATCTGCCCACGCCTGCGCAATGGCCCAAGCGATGCTACGCTTGTTAGCCACGCCAAACACGACCCCGACTTTTCCCTCCAACGATTTGCAATTCATCGGCGGCAACATTCGCGCCCAAGGCACACTACGCAACCCCTAATATTTCCTGGCAGGGACATTTTGTCGCAAGACGGCCGATGGTAACGGCCTGCGGCGCTGGTTTTTCCATGAATTTCCGTCGCTGATTCATCTATCCATCAGAGGCAGGCGGGGCGGGATCGCGGGGGATGCCCGTAAGGAGAGCGAGGGCCTGCCACCAGAAGTCGGCTCGATTGCGCCACGGCCGTGCGGGGCGAAAGATCCGCCAAGCGCTGGCCTGAGCCAAAGCACTGAGGGTCGCATCGGGATTGACGACGCTGGCGCATTGGCAAAGGGCGAGCATGGGCAAGTCCGCCCGGCTGTCGGTGTAGCCGTGAGAGCGCAGCAATTTGCCATCAGCAAAGTAGGACTGTGGGAGCCGGTGGCGCAGGCGCTCGACCTTGGCCGCGCCCTTGTGATTGAGCAATTTGGGAAACAGCGGGAAGGCTGAGGGAATTGCCATTTCGGTGCCCAAGGCAAGGTGGAAGCCAAGGGCGCGGCCGATTTCCGCGACGTAGAATTCGGGGCTGGCGGAGCTGAGGATGAGGAGGTGACCTTGTCTGCGGTGGTCTTCCAGCGCCTCCCGGAGATCCGGATAGATGGTGGGCACGATGGCCGCGGCGAAGGAGCGGGCGTGAGCGGCGAGGG
>CAIQXC010000019.1 GCA_903875675.1 Akkermansiaceae bacterium | reverse complement strand
TTGTAGCGGCGTGTCTATGACCGCCGATGCCCTTGAATCGCCAATGAACCCGCCGCCTCGACAGAGGTCACCTCTTGCACATCTCAGGGGCAAGAGGTGGCCAAGATGCCCACTCTCCTTGAGCGGACAAGATGTGGGCGGGGACGCCCACTCTCCTTGAAGGGGCAAGATGTGGGGCAAGATGTGGGGCAAGATGCCCACTCTCCTTCAGACTAGAACAAGAAGCGCCATGCGCGGTCCGCTGGCTCTTCTTTGTCCTGTCTTGCAGCGAAGCGGTCTTCTGTCTTGCAGCGAAGCGGTCTTCTGTCTTGGAATGCATTTTAAGTATTTTCCGCAGGAAATGACTAAGCAATTCGCGCAGTCCACCCCGCAGTGATCCCTCCAATCGCCATCCGGAATTCTAAAGGCGTTCCCGAGCCAGCATTTTCGAAAATTTTTCACATCTCAACCCCCTCATTTTCAATCATTTATCAATATTTCGAAAATAAATAAAAAAATTTGCCGATTCTGGTTTGACACATCCGCACTTATCTGGCCTCTTTGGCGCGTATGAAAACTGTCCTCCGCAAAGTCATCATCACCCTCAGCCTGGCTGCTTTCACCATGGCTATTGTTACTCCCGCTCAAGCTGGCCGCACCGCCACCGTGATCGTCGTTGCTCCTGTCAATACCAAGCCCTTGGTCAGCACTCCCTGATCTGGCTACCCTGTTTCATTCCTACCAATCCCCCTCTCTATGAAATTAAAAGCCTTTTTCTTCCTGGCCGTCGCTGGGCTGTCCGTAAACGCCTACTCGGCGATCTATTCAACCGACTTCAGCGCTCTCGTCAATGGTGACAACGTTGCCGGCCAAGACGGCTGGGTCTTGAATGATACCTCCCCTATGTCAACGGTTGTCCCTGCCGTGGTCGGTGGTGTGAGTGTCAATTACGGGGGCATCGGTTTCGCAGATGCCACCATTCCTTATCTACCTACCCTGACCACCGTCGATCTCTCTCATGCGTACGGCGAACCCATGGTGAATGCTGGCAACGGCGGCTCCTCCGCCTCACTCAATTTCATCATGAGGACCAGCATCGATGGCAGTGCGCCACCTCTCCAAGATACTTTCGGCATTTCGTTGACCAGTGGTGCCAGCAACGTATTTTCGGTGGGCTTCACTCCCGGCTTCGATACTAATCCCCTCAGCCCGACATTCAACGATCCCGCATGGGCAATCTCTTACACCGTGGGCAGCGGCACTCCGCAGTCGTTCGCTTCATCAGGCGTCCTCAGGGATTCAGCCACCTCCTTCAATCTCAGTTTCACCCCCGGTCACTTCAACTTGGAGATCGGTGGGCTCAATATAGGCGGTGCCACGACACTCCCTTCCAGCACCGTCATCGATACCTTCCATCTCCTTTGGACTCCCACGGGTGGTCCTGAGAGTGCTGGACCTAACGCCTTGTTGATCAGCGGCCTCACCTTGGTCCCGGAGGTCTCGACGTCGCTGCTTCTTTGCCTGACCGGTCTCGGTTTCGCCGCACGCCGTCGACGCGCTTGATTCTAACGTAAAATGCTTCACTCAAGGCCGCTCCTGGATCATTCCCGAAGTGGCCTTTTGTGTGTGTGATGGACTGTATGTCCGATCACGGAAAGTCGTTCTTACCCCATGAGTCCGCCCTCGAGCCACCTTGCCCTCGGCAACCCGTTCTCCTATCAATAATACACATCCCGATGAAACACTCAAACGAATGGAACACCTGTTGGAGGATGATCGGCGCATTCCTTTGCTGCCAGTGGCTAACCGTTCTGCCAGCACCGGCTCTTGACGAGGAGACCCCTGCCTCGCCGGGCACCCAGCCTGTTTCCCCTTCGGGCACCCTGCCCGCGTCAACTCCAGGCACGCCGTCCGCAACCCCTCCAGGCACGCCGTCCGCGCCCAGAGATTCCTCGCTCGTCCCCAATGTGATCCCTGCGGTCATCCCCAATGCGGACCTAGCCCCCAATTCCGATACCCCGGATCCCCTCATCACCGACAAGCCAGACAAGCCGGATCCGTTGGATGCGTTCGATAAGCCGGATCCGTCCAATAAGCCGGATAAAGCGAATAAGACGACCTCCGGCGATTTCACCAGTGGCTTCAGTGATTTGACCGGATCACCCCTCGGCGGTGGCCTTGGCGACAGCCTGGCAGCTGGCTTCGCATTCACACCCACCCTCAGTGCCACCTACGACTCGAATATCCTCAAGGGCCAGCCC
>CAIQXC010000018.1 GCA_903875675.1 Akkermansiaceae bacterium | reverse complement strand
GAATCCCTGTCGTCCTTGATCGCCTGCTTCAAACGCTTAAATGTCACGGAATTTGTATCACCAAAAGCATAAAGCCCGTGGCACGGTTCGGCAAAGAGTTTCCCACAGAAAATCTCAAAACAATTCTCGCAAAGAAGCCAGAATACGCTGAACGGGCTTTTGTGATCGAACGCACGAGCTTCCGCCCACAAATCAAGCTACCAAAACCGCAAGCGCCCAAGCCAAAAGCCAAAAGCCAAAATCCAAAATTCCTCTTCTCTTCATCCGTCTTATCAGCGGTTCAAATCTCAACCTCTTCTCTTCTCCGACCAGACATGGCGCTTGACCCGGGGCGTGAGTTAGGCCACGCCTTGGGAGTGAGCGCATTCATCACCGGTACCGACACGGACGTAGGCAAGACCTACGTCACCCGCTTGATTCTGGAATCTCTGCGCCAATCCGGTATCGACGCCGTGGGCTACAAACCCGTGGCTTGCGGCAACCACGCGGACGCCACCATCCTCGCCGCCGCCTCCGGCAACCTGTCCCGCGACGAGGTTAACCCCGTGTTCTTAAAACCCGCCCTGGCACCGCTCGTCGCCGGTATCCTGGAAAACCGTTGCGTTACCCTCGCCGAATTGATGTTAGGATATGATCACCTGGCCGCCCGCCACGCCTCCGTATTCGTCGAAGGCGTCGGCGGCTGGGAGGTGCCACTGGCCCCCGGCCTGCGGGTCGCCGATCTTGCCGCCGCCCTCGCCCTGCCCGTCATCGTTGTGGCCGCCAACCGCCTCGGCTGTCTCAACCACGTCCTGCTCA
This sequence comes from Akkermansiaceae bacterium, assembly GCA_903875675.1. Classification (GTDB taxonomy): domain Bacteria; phylum Verrucomicrobiota; class Verrucomicrobiia; order Verrucomicrobiales; family Akkermansiaceae; genus Luteolibacter. The sequence continues at coordinate 2,957 of CAIQXC010000018.1, read as the reverse complement.
CCGTTAATGCCATCCGTGCTCGCGGCCTCACCTGCGCCGGGATTATTCTCAACCAGTTAGAGGATGAAATGGACACCGCCATGATCACCAACAAAGGCGTGCTTGCCGGACTCGCCGGGGTGCCACTGCTAGCCCACCTGATCTATGGCCAGGATTTCCTCGAAGCCGACGAACTCCGCCAATTTGTCTGAGACCGCCGCGATCAGCGGACTCTCGGTCACCACGGGTGCCGTCCTTATCGAGGTGGTCGGCGGCGTTGGCTTCAAACTTGAGTTTTTCGAGACCGGGAACAGGCTGCCCGGAGATTTTATGCTTCACCAGAAGGTCGCGGAAAACACGGCGCTCCTGCGGCATGAAACTGCGCCAGTCCACCTCCTTGAGCAAACCCGTCCCCGCCTCAGTTTGGTCACTGAGCACCTGGGCAGTGCCTTCAAGTGCGGTGACCATCATCGGTGGCACATCCTTGCTGTCTCGCAATTTCGGCAGGCAGGCCAGCGCATCGGCACCCCGTCCATCGAGCATCTCGGCCAACATCAGCGTGACATAAAAGTCGGCGCATTCCTGTTCTCCAATGAGCTTCAGTGTGGCCGTTGCCACTTGATCTGGTGACTCGGCGGCATGAATCAAGCCGAGATAGCAGGCATGGTTTTGCAACTCGGCATTGGACGGCTCAAAACGACGGAATACCCGGAATATCTCTAGCAAATCCTCCGAGCGCCCCGCAGCCGCCAGCGATGCATAGATCGGACGCAAATCACCGTAGAGGGGCAACGGGCCCCAGCCCAAACGGATGGCTTCCACCCAGGCATCGGCTGCGGCCGCCATGTCATGGCAATCCATGGCAGTGCGGGCGATTTCAATGAGCCGGTTGCGGGTGGTGTCGAATGCCGCGTGGCCCTCGGCCCGGGTCCAGGCGGCATGGGTGGCGACTGGGTTGGCGCAGAGCATCGCGAATTTAGCTCGAGCCATCTCGACCTCCACAAAATCCACCGATGCTGGTGCCCTGCGCAACGCAGCCTCAATGGCGGGTCGCTGCTCCAAGAGCAACAGCGCCCGCAGGCGAACCAGATACGCATCCGCGTCGGAAGCTGCGTGTTTCTCCAAGACTCTGGCGGCCATCTCAACCTGTCCGTGCTGGATGAGCCAAGCCCCGAGCGGCCCGGGGTCACTTGCCAAAAATCGCCCAACTGCGGTTTCATACCAATGAGCTGCCTCTGTCGGCTGGGCATCGATTGCAGGATTGATTCCAAGAAGGTGGTGGCTGGCCTTGGCCTTTGGCTGATGGCTGAGCCAGGTCGGCAGATCTGGCAAGGGCTCGCTTGATGCCAGTCCACCGGTGACAGAACCGAGCAATGGCAGGGCCTCTAACGCTTGGTCGATGGCATTTGCCGCGACCAATTCTGAAAAAATCTGCCGTGCCTCGGCAACCCGTTCAGGAGTCTGACGGCTGCAGAGGACGCGCAGCAGCTCGAGGTGGACATCGGGGCCGTCGCCCGGCCTGACCACTTCACGCAACTCCTTCTCCGCAAGTTCACTTTCGCCCCGCTGAATGCGCAGGGGAACGACAGCCGCTCGAAACGCCGCCTGGGCCGTGAATTCCGGCGACAGGTTCTTATAGATGTCCAAGGCCAGCGCTTGCGGTGCCTGGGCCACCACGACGCGCAGCGCTTCAAGGCGGTCATCACGGGTGGCACGCGCATCGGTCAAGACTTTGCCGGCAGCCGTACCTACAAGCGGCCCGCCCAGCTTGGCCAGCGCCTTCGCCCAAATCCGATAGGCATCGAAGTCGTCCTGGCGATGCTCCAAAACCCTGCTGGCTTGGTCACGGGCTGTGACCCAGTCGCCATTGCGAGCCGCCACCTTTGCCGCTTCAAGGCTCTCATCCGCATGATAGCCACAAACGATCCGATACCCGGGAATGGCCAACACCCCCAATACGATGGGCAGTGCAATGAGGCCGGCAATTCGCGCCTCCGGCAGTACATTCCACTCACGAATAGCGTTGATCACATATCCAACAAATCTCATAGCGATGACGAAAATGAACGGTGTACTACCACGCCGCGAACGAGCGTCTATTTTCGATGCGCCGTCAATGAGGAAAATGGAATAAATTGAAAGAAATGGAGGAACCCCGATGAGCGGTGCCCTCCAGAAGACCTGCCCGCCAAGCCAAAACTCATTGATTCCCCCCCCGTTCCAGTGAACCGTGGCAACCCGCAGCCGCTACTACCTGGGCGGCGGGCCGCTACGCGGCGAGCGTTCCTTGGGCACATCCTTGGGCACAATTTTAGTTGGCAAAGTTTCCTTTGCGGGTTCTTTGCCCGGTTCCTTTATCAACTCCTTGTCCGGGGGCACCACTGCCTCCGGTGCGGGCCGTGGCCGGGTCAGCACCGTCCAATCCACGTTGCCGTGGTCGAGCCGGTCCACCTCGCTGGCATACACCGCTTCCTCGTTTTTAGAATCAAGTTCTGCGGCGAGCTGGAAGAACATACGGGCGAGCATGAGGTTTTCCGGGCTTTCCTGCTTGACCAGAAGTTGGCCTCGGGTGAGCAACAGCCGGGCGAGCACCTGCGGGCTGTAATCGCCCTTGGCAACCTCGGGCAGCAGGCCTTTGCCGAGTTGAAAATTGACGATGATCGAGCGTTTGTTGCGCGGCGATAGGTTCAGCGCCAACGTCAGCAAGCGCCGGGCCACCTCCAGCGAGGGTGGCGTCGCCTTGGCTTGGGTGATGCCCGTGGCGGCGCAATTCGCCAGATTCGTGGCGTATTCCTGGCGCTCCGCATCGAGCATCCCGAGATCACTGGAAAACGCGCTGAACTGAATTTGCAGCGGCACCCACGCCAAGGGCTTGGCAACATCGTCCGCGTTCACCGCCAACAACGTCACCGAGAAAATCAACACGGCTTGCCAAATGCGATTCATCCGGCAAAGTATGCGCTGATCCCCCCGCTTGG
>CAIQXC010000017.1 GCA_903875675.1 Akkermansiaceae bacterium | reverse complement strand
CCGCCAGTGGAGCGCCGTTTTTCTCTGGATCAAGGCCACGGAAAACGAATTGCAAGGCGATCGCACAATTCACGGCTTGGGTTGCCGGTAGCATGGCTAGAACATCGTCGCCGCCAGCATAGATCAATTGACCGCCGAAGGCATCCACAATTTGCCGGGCGCAGTAGAGTGAGAAGTTTCCCAATGCCTCCGATAACGCGGCATGAAATGAGGGGGTAAGCGGGACGCGAACCGTCTCCCACCCATTGCCCCATTTCCCTTTGAAATAGCCGATCGGAGATTTCGGATCGTCCACGTTTCCGCTGAGGACATCCTTCCACGGCGGAGTTTTGGTGCCACTAACCCACTTTCCCATATCGTCGCCATCCATGGCGAGGATGGCGTAATATTTTGGCAAATCGTCTCGTTCATTATCCGATTCAATCGCGTCCGCGATATCCTGAACTGATTCGAAGCGCGGCACCTGCGTGTTCAGCGCTTTTTGCATCCAAGCATAGGGATAGAGTCGCTTGATCGTTGTGATAGCACCATATTCCTGTTGCCCTTTGAAAAGGTTTCCTGGCGAGTTGTCCGCCCATTTCACACTACGCATAGCCTGCCAGAAATCACCGTGCTGATTACCGCCGAGCACTTCGTTTCGACCATCGAGATGATCTTTTTCCGCCCCACGAGAAGAATTCCATGAACTAAAACTGCGGGCATTCTTTACCGCCGCGAACCGCCATTCGGTGGCAGCGTAGTGCAGCGCCCAGATAAATCCGGGGTTCAAGGGATAGCAGCGGGAATCCCTATGCTCCTTTGGGATTTTCTCCATAGCCCATTCGATTGCCTGCTTGAGCGGATGATTTTCCCAGCCATTATGAAGCGGCGGGATCCCTAACTCTGCCTGATTCACCACCGTAGAGGTGTCCTGCCAGTCGTGGATGACGTAGTCAATGACCGGGAAACGCTCGGTTTGGAGCAGCCACAAATCGTCCCAGCCTGGATAGTCTTTGCCCACCAGCGCATGAATAGCGTCTTGCACGTTCTTGGCAATTTCCTTCCAAGCCTTCTCCACGGCGTTTGCGGCAACTTTAGCGACGGAATCTCCAGCCGCATCAGTCCAACCCGTTGGAACAAGCGCGAGAAATCGGTTGGGAAGATTTGGAGTGAGCAATTCCTCACGGACTCCTTGGTTCTGGTATGCTGCTCGCTTTTCATCACTCCAGAACTGGCCATCCAGGCCGAAACCAAACCAGTCAATAAGTGGCACGCCGCGTAGTTGCGGATAGACGATACTTTCCGGCCCCACCGCCTTGGCTACTGCAAACAAGGCCTTGGCAATCAGGAAACTCAGCAAATAGCTGCCGGCCCACAGATCGCGAGTCGAACGGGCTTGCTTGATAAAATCCTGCACCGGGCCGATTTGGAACAAGAGAAACGAACACCCCTTGTCGCAACTGCTTAAAGCGCTGACCAAACCATTGTGATGCCAGAGGGTGTGATGAGGAATTCGAGTATCGGCGGCGAGGTAAGCAAGCAAGGGGTGCTTGCGTGCGGCAGCTTCCGGCCACTGTCGCCAAATTTTCCACCAACGGGTTTCCCATGAATCGGGATCATTGACTCCGACTTGTTGTTGGGCTTCGTGAAGTTGCCGTTCTGCGACTGCGGCGCTGCGCTGGATGGTCTGTGGGGTGAGCTTTTCGCCGCACAAGGGGTGATGAAAAGCGCAATTCGTATCATTTTTCCAGTCAGTACGAACCCCAGACGCCTTTGGCGCGGGGAAAATCATTCTATCTGCTGCTGCTGCCCAGTGATCGCTCTGACGTTCAAACAGTGCCTTGAACTCTTCCTCATTGAGGCCGACCTCAAGCCAGAATGACTTTCGGGCGTTCTCGTGCCCGGCAATCTGAAATGGCTTTTGAGGCGGGTCGTGGAGGAAGGCGGCGAGTTTACTTTTCCAGAAGGCGGCATCGGGGGCGGGCATGGAGATGGATTGGAGAGGGATTGGTGGGTTGAGAGGGATTGGGAGTACCGAGTTAGCCCGAGTTTCTTAGAGGGTTGTTAGAATCCGCCTTTTTTCACTTTTTTGCACTTTTTTTGCCATTTT
>CAIQXC010000016.1 GCA_903875675.1 Akkermansiaceae bacterium | reverse complement strand
GCCCGCACCAAGCCCGGTCCGCCGCTCCAGGTGAACGAATTCCGCGTTTTCGGGAAATTCGAGTGAGCCACAACTCCATGACCCAATCCCCCAAGACCTGCACGACCGCCAGCATGCTCACCTACTCGCTGGGCGAGTGCGCGAATTCACTGGTGATGAACGGCATTTTCGGTTTCTCGATGCTTTTCTATACCAAATCGCTGGGCCTCGATCCCACCTGGGCCGGGCTGGCGATGTCACTCTCGGTCTTCTGGGAAGCTGTGACCGAACCGGTGATGGGCCACCTCAGCGACAACACCCGCAGCCGGTGGGGCCGCCGTCATCCATACATGTTACTTGGCGGGTTGCTGATGGCGCTTTGTTCCTATCTGATCTGGACGGTTCCCGGCGCATGCCGCGGCAGTCAGATGGCGATCTTCTGGTATCTGGTCGCGATGAATTTGTTGCTGCGCACGGGGCTCACGATGTTCTTCATCCCCTACATGGCGCTTGGCTTCGAGATGTGCTCCGATTATCAGGGCCGCTCTCGGCTCCAAGGAATCCGCCAGATCTTTAACATGGCCGCCAACTTCGCCGGCCCCGCCATGGCATGGACGATTTTCTTCAAGGACAAGGGCGGCGTGCAAGCCACCACCGTGGAGGCGAATTATCATCACATGGGCGGGTGTTTCGCCGCCGCCACTGCGGTGTTCGTCCTGTTAGTCATGATGTTCACATTCCGTTGGCATGAGGACACCCGCACCGTCGCTCGCGATTCGCGACACGGCTGGCTCAGGGATTTTCTCATCGACATGAAGCAGATCCTTGCCGATCCCAATCCGCGCTGGGTCTTTGTCTTCATCTTCGTCGTCTGCGCCGGCATGGTCATCGTCAGTTCGCTGCAGATGTTCGTCTATGATGATTTCATGAAGTTCCCGGCCTGGCAAAAATCCATCGCCCACGGCGGCACCATGGTCGGCATGGCGCTCGGTGCCCTGCTATCGATGGGCCTCACCAAACGGTTCGACAAAAAGGGCGCGGTGCTCATCGGCGGCACCATCAGCATCCTGTGCAATCTGATGCTGGCGCTGCTTTTCCTAACAGGATCAATCAAGCCGGACGCCACGCTCGCCATCGGCGGCGCCACCTTGCCGCTTGCGCTGGTGTTGTTTGTGATCCTTCACGCTGGTTACTGGCTGGGCAACGGCATCATGCTGCCAATCTCCACCGCGATGATGGCGGACGTCAGCGAGGTGCGCCGCCTGCAAACCGGCGAGGTGAAGGACGGCGGCTATTCATCGGTCTTCAGCCTGGCCATGCGCATGGCGATTTCCTTCAGCCTGATCGTCAGCGGTTGGTGCCTCAGCGGCATCGGCTATCAGGTGCCGAAAAACGGCCAAGCCGTCACCCAGACACCGCAGGCGATCTGGAATCTGGGCATGGTCACGTTTGTCATCGGCGCGGCGATCTGCCTCGCCTCCTTGCTGGTGATCCGGCTCTATCCGATTTCCCGGGAACGATTGGAGGAACTGCGTTCCCATCAGCCGCCACCAGCATCATGATCCAAAGCGGTAGCAACGGCAGCTACACCTACAGCGTGAACAGCACCTACGCGAATATGCCGGTCTGCGGCGTGACGTGGTTTGACGCGGCCCGCTTCAGCAACTTGCTGGGCAACGGCCAGGGCAGTGGCAGCATGGAGACTGGAGCCTACACGCTCAACGGTGCCACTAGCGGCATCATCAATGTAAACCCCGGTGCCGCAGTTTACATCCCTAGCGAAAACGAGTGGTACAAGGCTGCCTATTACAACGGAGCCAACTCGACCTACTCGCTCTACCCCGACGGGAAGAATACGATCACTTCGGCGGATGCGAATTACTATCCAGCTGCGACTGGATTGGTTAAGGTCAATTATGGCACACCGAGTTCTTACGGTGCGTACGGGATGGGTGGAAATGTTTGGCAGTGGAATGACGCTGTCATCTTCGGCTCGTCGCGCGGGATGCGTGGGGGCTCCTGGGACATCTTCGACTCCGACCTAGCCTCCGCGGACCGCTACTACGCCGGCGGCCCGTCGAACGAGTCCGCCGACCTCGGCTTCCGTGTTGCCAGCGTCCCTGAACCAACGACAGTGATGCTGACGATTCTCGCTAGCGGAGTTTTGGTAACCCGCCGGAAACGTTGATTCTTCCCTTTGATTCTTTATCTCTTTGTCCTTTTTCTTCAGGGAGGGACCGTATCTTCGGGGAGGGATCAGATCTTCGGGGATGGACCGTATCTTCGGGGATGGACCGTATCTTCGGGGAGCGCCGCCATCTTGGCGGCAGGATTTGGCATCTTGCCAAATCCTCTTCGGGGAAGGATGATTCCGATTTCAAAAACCAAGCCATGCACACGAAGAGTCTCCGGCAGGATGCCGGAGACAGCCGCCAAGATGGCGGCGCTCCCCGCCGATGCATGCGGACGGTTTTTTCTAAAAACCTGAAGAATAGTCAAAGCCACCCGCTACCCACCCAGACTATCATTATCTAACCAACAAAACACCATCCACCTGTCCGCCCGGCCTCACCGCCAGGCGGGCTGGCGATGTCACTCTCGGTTTTCTGGGAAGCGGTCACTGAACCGGTGATGGGCCACCTCAGCGACAACACCCGCAGTCGGTGGGGCCGCCGTCATCCATATATGTTACTTGGCGGCTAGACAACATCCTGTCGGAAGTCTCTCAGCCTGAATCACGCGCCCGTCACCCCTTGCAAGAGCGCCAATGAAATTAGGTATTTTCGTCCACAAATCCGCCTTGGCGAACTTGGCGTCTTGGCGGTAAATCCCGAGGTTAGTCGGGAGGCTCATCCGCGCAACCACCGGCGGCGATAGGTTGATGGCGAGCAGCCGTTGAGTTTCTTGAAGAACCGGCTGAAGTAATACTCGTCGCTGAAGCGCAGCCTCTCGGCGATTTCCCTCATCTTGAGATCGGAGTTGATCACCCACTGCAACGCCTCTTGGTTGAGGCGGCGGGTCAAGTAATCTTTGGGACTGATCCCGGTGCTGCGGGAAAACGCCATCGAGAATGCGTCCGGGGTCGTGCCATAGCAAATATTCTGGGCTTGGCCGCCGCATTTTCCCTTATTGCACCAGGCTTCCAGCCGTTTTTTGATTTCGTGGCGGTGGCTACATGGTCGATCGCGGAGTTTTTTCGGTGATTTCCGGGGGAGCCAGCAGGAGCGCTAACAGACGGGCCTGGTCTG
>CAIQXC010000015.1 GCA_903875675.1 Akkermansiaceae bacterium | reverse complement strand
GCACCCCGATAGTCGCCCGGCGCATCGCTGCGGACTGGCGCTCGCGCTACGGCTACAGCCCCGTGCTGTTGGAGACTTTTGTGGAGTTGGAGCGCTTCACCGGCACCTGTTACCGGGCGGCCAACTGGATCGAAGTCGGCACGACCCAGGGCCGCAGAAAACTCGAAAAGAACCACCGGCGAGTCCTCCCCCTCAAGAGCGTCCTGGTTTACCCTCTCCAAAAGAACTTCCGCGCCATCCTCGCCCCCTGAGCCCTGACCCAAAGGGGCACCGAATATTTACGTGGATTCCGCCACTCACCGTCGGCGGCAAGGCGCATCAGCATGCCGAGTGCGTGGTCTGGCGTCAACCGGATATTCGGCGGGAAACGGAACACACCCTCCTGGCCCGGAGCTTTCAGGAGGATCGTCTTTTTGTGGCCCACCTCGATCCGGACCTGATTCCACTTCAGGCCGTTTGCGCCACGGATCAGCGTCCGGACGGCTGTGCCACAGCCCGGGTGGCGTCGCTTTGTGGCAGGAAGAGTGATGCGGTAGGAGGGATCCGCCTCAATCCGGACGAAAGAATCGTACAGGTCCACGAAGGTCAGCCTGTTGCGATCATGCAGGGTATCGAGGTTGGCCGAGAACCAACCGGAGGACGGAAACAACACCATGCCGTCGGTTCGCGCACCGAGTTCCACGAGCAATTCGGTGTAATCCCAGAAGTGGCCGGCAGGAAGGAAAAGCAGCACGGGCCGCACATTTCCGGAATCGTCCGGCTTTGATCCGATCTTTCGCACCTGCCCTTCGTTTTCCCAGGCACCATAGTCGAAATCGACCAAAGGTGCCAGCGCCCGACCAATCGCGTTCCAATCGGGAGTGAATTCTGCGACATCCGAGGCACTGACCTCGATTGGCGGATGCGCCGGATTGTCATCATCCGACGCGACAAAATTCCTATCGTCGTGTGACAGCACGGGCAACCGGCGGACCGGTCGGCGGGGATCGAACATGCAACGTGCGTGGCGGCCGGTCGCCCGCAAGAGCGGGGCGCAATGGTCCAAATCATCGCCCAAATAGCGTCGCCAGTCGCAAAGCGCCGATCCAGACGCTCCGAGCGCCTCGATGGCCTTCAAGAATGAAGCTTTCAAGGGTGCTCGCTTGCGAAGTCGCGATCACCGAGCCATGGCCTCGGTGGACTCCGGAGTGCCGTTCTCCTGCATTTCACCATTCACTATTGGGTAGCGTTTGTGGAATCACTTGAACTTCTCGTCGGATGCCTTGCCTGAAACCACCCAGTCCTTGGCCAGAACACGGGTGATCTCGAACTGCCGCCGACTCGCTCCTGGTTTCCGGGCGAGTTCCACGGTCACCCGTTCCCCGGATCTGGAAACTTCGTGGATTGTCCTCAACGCCGTCTCCTGTGGAGATGATTTTCTGCAGTGGCCGTAGAGCCTCCTGCTGTCTTCCGAAAACAACTCAGCGACTTCGGGCGAGAGGCGCACCGCCGCCTTCACCCGTTTGTCACCCGCTTGTCACCCGTTTTTGGTGTTTCAAGATTGCCGCCGCACCGCTAAACAACACTTTTACCGCAACCGCAGAATCAAAACGGCAACTCAAGCGAACGACAATCATCCAAACCGCCCCAACTCAACACCATGCCGGCATCAGTCCCCTGTAAATGAAACGACGTGATTTTCTAATACAGGCAGGAGCTGGACTGGCGCTGGGACTTTCGGTGTTCGGACAGGGTGCCGGGTCGGTTTCCCAAGCCGCTGGGAAAACCGCAGCGGGACGGCCGAACCTGGTGTTTGTGTTCAGCGACCAGCAGTCGTTCGACATGCTTGGCAGCGCGGGCAACAAGGACATCATCACACCGAATCTCGACAAATTCGCGGCGGAAGGCGTTCGTTTCACGCAATGCATCTCCAGCTCGCCGGTGTGCACGCCGTTCCGCGGCATGTTGTTGACCGGCCAGCACCCGCTGCGCAGCGGGGCGTTCTGCAACGACATCCGCATCGTTCCCGGCGAAGGCCGGTACTTCGCCGAAGTCCTGCGCGATGCCGGCTATGCCTGCGGCTATGTCGGCAAGTGGCATCTCTACGGCGGCGACCGCAACCGGCCGATTCCGGCCGGGCCGTTCCGCTATGGCTTCGACCAACGGTTTCTTTCGGATAACTGCAATGAGCTTTTTGATGAGAAGCGCGCCTATTACTGGGACGAGGACGGAGCGAAGCAGCCATGCGGCGACTGGGAGCCCTATGTGCAGACGCGGCAGGCTGCGAAATT
>CAIQXC010000014.1 GCA_903875675.1 Akkermansiaceae bacterium | reverse complement strand
CGCTGCGCGACGCGGCCATCCTCGAAATGTTTTATTCTTGCGGCTTGCGCATCGCCGAGTTGCTCGCCCTGGACGTCAAAGACATCGATTTCATCGGCGAAACCGTCCGGGTTTTTGGCAAGGGAGGCAAGGAGCGCATCGTGCCTGTCGGCAGTCCGGCGATCAACGCGATCCAGCGCTACCGGCAGGCGGCGGCGGTCACCTCGGGTCCGCTATTTTTGAGCAAGCGGCTGAGTCGCATCACCCAGCAGGCGGTTGACCAATTGCTCAAGAAGCACCTCAAGCACAGTTCCATTCCCTTCGGCATCAGTCCGCACAAGCTGCGACACAGCTTTGCGACCCATTTGCTGGATGCCGGAGCGGACCTCCGCAGCGTCCAGTCCCTGCTCGGTCATTCCTCGCTCTCCACCACCCAGATCTACACTCACGTCACCAAGGAACGCCTCAAAACCGCTTACGACAGCGCCCATCCGCGGGCCTGATCCAGAGGTCCCGATGGTGACAGATAGATAGTGGAAATCTTTTGAGTTGTTTGGTTCGGAAAAACCAAAACATCGACCAACACCATCCAATAGAAACCGGAGACTCAATGAATAGTTAGAGGCTGAAGTGTCTGAAGGTTTGGCTCAAACGTGCATGCCTTCAGGGTTCCGTTTCCGTCCATCTGCATCCCGCCTTTCACGAAGGCAATTCCTGATCGATAGGTCATCGAAACACTTCCACTCCCAGACAATTGAAGGCGCTGGCTCTGGCCGTCAAAGCCCAGACTGGTCAATCGCCCGTGACAATACCGAACTCGCGCAACAGTGCGCCGATTTGGGTTTTGTCGAGCTTGTTCATCAGCAGATTGCGCAGGAACGCAGGCCCCGGGATGTTGATCTCCTGGCCGTCCCGCAGGCGGCCGGTCGCGGACAGGAGCATCCGAATGTCATAGGTTGAGTTGAATACTTCCGGCACGCCGCGCTCGACGTTGAGCAGTGTGTAGACAGCCTCCATCGGTGTTCTAACGGAGTACTCGGTGGTGAAGATGCAGTCGCGCTCCTTGGATTCCGCGAACTGCCCAATGAAGGCGAAGTTGACAGCGCCCTCAGGGACTACGTCCGGGCGATCTCCGGCCTGGCGTGGCATGAAGAAGGCGGTCACGTAAGGCATCATTACCGGCACGGTTACCGCACCCGTTGCCGCCATTTCGGGGATGTCTTCGACCGGCACGCCCAGGTGGTAGAGCCATTCCTGGGTGATCTCTTCGCCGTTGCAGTCCTGCATCGGCTTCTTCACGTAATCGCCGGGTTTCTCGACGAACAGCGCGTAGACCCAAACCACGATCTGATCCTTGGGCTGCTGCTTGAAGTGCGGCTGCCGGTTCACCGTCCAACTGAGCAGCCAGGATGAGTCCTTCGCGGTCACGATGCCACCTGTCACCACCTTGCCGCTAAACGGATCACGCTTGGCGATCTTCTGGATGTACTTCGGGATGCGCTGGTCGAGCGTAGTGACGGTGGCCGACTCCCATTTGGTCTCTGGGATGTGCGAGCCGAACACCTCCGGGTGCCCGAACGCCGGATCCTTTGCGGCGATGCGCCGCCAAAGATCCCATGCCGGCGCTGGCCCTACATTGAGATTCGCCGGTGTGTGGTGGTCACCGTTGTCGGAGTTCTCAGTGAGCGAGCCGATGGTCATGAACAACAAGTCGTCGGGGCCAAGATCGATGCCGCCTTCGACGCCGTCCCTGCGCCAGTGAATGCGGGTAGCCTGTTTGCGTCCGTCGGCGATATTGAAATCAACATCGCTCACCTCGGTCCCGTAATGGAACACCACGCCATGATCCAGCAGCCACTTGACCAGCGGCAGCACCAGCGACTCGTACTGGTTGTACTTGGTGAACTTCAGCGTGGAAAAGTCCGGCATACCGCGGATTTGGTGGATGAAACGGTGCAGGTACCGCTTCATCTCCAGCGCCGAGTGCCACTCCTCGAAAGCAAACATCGTGCGCCAGTACAGCCAGAAATTGCTACTCAGGAATTCCTTCCCGAATATCTCGTTGATGCGCTTGTTCTCCATCTCCTCGCGGGTGGCCAGGAAGAGCTTGACGATCTCCTTCTGCGCCTGCTCGCTGAGCGTGAACAGGCCGTCGGTATGCGCGTCCTCACCCCGATTCACTGTGGCGCGCTGCAAAGAGGAGTTCGGATCGTCCTTGTCGAGCCAATAGAACTCATCTAGCACGCTGGCACCTTCGACCTCCAGCGACGGGATCGAGCGGTATAGGTCCCACAGGCATTCGAAGTGCTCTTCCATCTCGCGCCCCCCGCGAATCACGAAACCCCTCTCCGGATCCTTGATGCCGTCCAGCGCACCACCGGGCAACGGTTGCTGCTCCAGGATAGTGATGCGGTTGCCCGGCATCTGACCGTCGCGGATCAGGAAGGCAGCGCCCGCGAGTGCAGCCAAACCCGAGCCCACAAAACAGGCAGTCATTTTCTCCACGCCGTTGGGTTTGCGGGGGCGGGAGAAAGCTTCGTAGTTGCCACTGCTATGATACATAAAGGTTTTGTGCGGAGGAGTTTACTTTCATCAATGATGACTTTGGCGGTCCCAAACGATTTCCGCCATGGGGTGAAAACCTACTTTGGGCTGTCCCGTCGGAGCAACATCCAGGAGTCGGGTTTCTCATATCAATGGAATCACATTCACCGTGTTTGTCGGCCACGAATACCGGTTGGCGGACAAGGTGAGGTTGCGGTAAACCCAAAACCATAGACGGATATCGGGATGCAAAAAAAATCACCCCGCAGGCAATTCGGTAAATTCGGTTGATTGTCTGGTGTACTACCCGGTCTATAGCCGCCGCATGCGATGCATTTCCAACCGGCTCGCCCGTTCGCTCGCCAGCCACCCCGCCGCCATCGAGGACGTGAACGGGTCTCACATCAACATTTCGGCCATCAACAAACAGGTACTTGGGACCCGCTTACGGAACAACACCATTTCGCCAGTCTGAATAGTCTGCTATCTTCCGAACTACTGGCCACACTTGCCATAGTTCTTGAGATTTAGGCGGTCCTGCCACCTCAATTACGGCAAGTATGTCGGTGTCTGGTCCGATCATCACTCCGATGGAATCGATTAAAAATGCGTTTACCTTTGCGTCAAGACCTAAATAAAGCTTCTTAATAGGTCCCCGTTCGAGGGCTGATATATCTAGCAATCTCACGACATCTCTCAGGCTATCGCTAGATTGCGGAGACTTCTCCGTCAATCTCATCAATTGATTGGAAAGAATGTAAGCCTCCCGTGAGTATGCAGCACTTGGATAATGGTGTGGATTGGCGCTGTGTTTGCATGAAAGCATCGCGAACGCCGAACATAATAATAAATGTCTCATATGGTCCAAGATAATGTGGTTCCTTATCTCCCCCCTAAAACGGATGGCGGTCCATATCCCCATGGACGCGGGGAGATTTCGCCTTCACCAACTAATTCAACAACATTCCCGATTTGGAGTAGCAACGCCGTCATCAGCTTTTTCGCTTCCTCCTTGCCATCGACGTCGTCCGCACTTGTACCTT
>CAIQXC010000013.1 GCA_903875675.1 Akkermansiaceae bacterium | reverse complement strand
GCCTGGCGGCGGCATGAGGATCGCCAGACTGAGTGACCATTTCCTCCCAAGTGCCCCAGGCCGGGGTGTTTAGATCGATCCAGGTATTCAGGCGATCCCATGACTCGTCATCCAAGCGGACGCCATGATGACCGGACTCCAGCAATTGAACCAACTCGGTGGTTGATGCATGAAACTCATAGGGCAGCAGCAGGTGAATATCGTTTTCTGCGGTTGGATTGCGCACGTAGGACTTGAGAGCGACGTAAGCTGGGGGAAATTTCACCTCTCGCTCGCCGGCATAAACCAGCGGCCCGCGCTTGAAGTCCGGTAGGCTTTTCCCATCCGCCCGGGTCTCGCCATTGTGGCAGGAGATGCAGTGGCGGTCGAGCACCGGTTGCACCTCGCGGTCGAAATGGAATCCGCGCAATGGCCCATAGAATGGCGTGATTTTGGCCGGGTCCTTGCGCATTGCCAATCCGTAGGTTTGGTTGGTGGGGGCGCTGTTTTGTTTTTCGTGGCAACCGACGCACGATTGCAGTTCGCCCGGCATGGCGGTCGTCCAACTCCTCATCAACGCCACCGCCCGTCCTTTTTCGTCGAGTGGCTGAAGGGAAATAGGTAGATTCGCCGGCACCTCGAAGTGGGCCGAGCCATCTGCTTCCACTGGCACCGTGCCGATGATGCGCTTGATGTCCCATGGCCCGTCGAGGCCCACCCGATCCACCTGCCCGCCGATGTCTTTGTAGGAAAAATTATAGGTGAAGAGGCGGAGTTTTTTGATAGTTCCGCGCGGCACGCCAGCCAACCCCGGCCCCTGATAGATATCAACAATCTGCATCCGCGCGGTCTGCCCGCCCTCTTTGGTCGCGTCTGGAATGACCCGTGGACGCGGCACCGCCTGCAAGGGGATCGGCTCTAACAACGCATGGTCTGGTTCCTCCTTGATGAGCACCAAGTTGTCGAACACATCCGCTAGATAGATCCCCCATTTCGCGCTGGCCGACGGTTGGCACGCGGTGATGATATATTTATCACTGAGCGGCACCGGGTGCAGGAACTTGGGCCACGAGTTATCCACAAGATTGTCGAGGATGACGGGTTCGACCTTCTTGCCATAACCTGGGATTCGCTGCACGACCCCGTCGGCCTCGAATCGCCCCTGCGAAGGATCCATGACCAATAGTTCCCCCATGCGCGGCACGCCGTGATGGCCACCGACGATGCCTGCTATTTTGTTAGGTGAGCCGGGCATGGGTTTGGCATAGAAGAGTGCGTTAGGCCAATAGGATCCGCTGCCGTACAGCTCGCGCTGGTTGGTGCCGTCCGGATTCATGGTGAAGAGGATTCGTGCGACGAAGTGGGGCAGGTCGGAGTATTCCCAACGCAGATAGAGGATGCGGCCGTCCGGCATGACTGTGGGACACCAGTTGTGCTCCTGATCGAAGGTGAGGCGGCGAATCTTGCCGGTGTCCGGCCAGTAGCGGTAGAGCTGGGCGACGTGGGAAGTGCCGCGCACGCAAGGCACGCCGACGAACGGTGCGGTGGATGTGAAGATGATGCTGTCGTCGGGCAGATAGCACGACGTGTAATTGTCCACATCGGCGTCGGGAATGAGGGGGAGTTGGCGCGGGTTGCCACCGGCTGAGCTCATTTCAAAAACGCCCCAGCGTCCGTCGGTGCCGATGGATGAGAACATGAGGCGGGTGGCGTCGAAGTGGAGGGAGAGGTCGCCGACAAAACGGCCTCCCTCGGGCTGATAGAGAGTTTTCAGCAGGGGGGTGCCGCGCAAGCCGCTCAGAATCATGATCTCATTGTTCAGGCCCGAGCGTGGGATGGAACTATTGCTCTCCCAGTTTTGGGGCAGAGCGAGCTGGTTGGCGCTGCGTTTGACTAACAGCAGGCGATCGAAATCCAGCAAGGGATTCGCTAGGAGCGCGTTCCTGCGCAACGCCGCGAGTTCTGCTGCC
Source organism: Akkermansiaceae bacterium (assembly GCA_903875675.1). Classification (GTDB taxonomy): domain Bacteria; phylum Verrucomicrobiota; class Verrucomicrobiia; order Verrucomicrobiales; family Akkermansiaceae; genus Luteolibacter. The sequence goes on along the minus strand of CAIQXC010000013.1, from coordinate 508 downwards.
AGTGGAACGAGCTGATCCGGTGCGGTATTTTTGGCACGCAGTTCGAGGTCTGCCGCCTGTTTGAGCCAATCCGCACCGTGAGTGTAGCGATCTGGGAAGGAGCGGCTGAGATCCTGGATGGCCAGGCAAAGCGAGCGCATTCCCGGCAAGGCTTCCGCTTGCCCGGGATCTGCCGCATTGGCTGCGGCCGCTCCCAGAAATGCCATGGCAATCCATAGCCGCCGCGCGAGTCTTGGGGATATTTTCATCATTGAGGGGTTGTGAGAGATTTCTGCCAGGGTTCGTTGCACGCGGAGTGGGCTGCGGGTTTGTCGGTCTGAAAATGTTTCGGGTGGACCTGCCAATTTCCAGAATGGCCGGGAAATCGGTATTCTTGGGGAGTGGTCACGGCCGATGCCACACGAACCACGGCCCGATGTCAATTCCGCTGGGACTCAGGGAGCCCTGAAGTCCGAAGAATCCTTAGGCACGGCCAAGGTGAGATCAGAACTCAGTGTTCGACCTCCCT
>CAIQXC010000012.1 GCA_903875675.1 Akkermansiaceae bacterium | reverse complement strand
GGCGTGCCCTTGATTTGTTTGGTTCGGAAAAACACACGCGGAAAATAGCGCGGAAAAGCAAAAGATGGCAAGAAAAATCTTTTTGCGTTAGGCACTACATTTTCATTTCCAAAAACTTAACTTGTTGCAAATAAACGAGTTAAGTTTTAGAGTCTCAAAAACAGCCTGAAAAATGGCCGAAAAAAGGCCGAAAAATGGCAAAAAAAGTGCAAAAAAGTAAAAAAAGGCGGATTCTAACAACCCTCTAAGAAACTCGGGCTAGGCAACGTCACAGGCTTTGACAAGGACCATGTCGTAGATTTTTAGGATTTCACCTTGCTAACAATACTATTTGTCTGTCACCTCGTATCCAGTCTGTCGCCACGTATCCAAAATTCAAAAATCAACATCATCATGGATGATCCCAGGTGCGATGGTTTGCCGAGGGTGCTTATTGGAAAACGGCGGCGGCGGTGCGGGTTTCGACGTTGAGTTTGCGATAGATGCTGGCAAGATGATGATTCACCGTGCGGAAACTGATGCCCAGAATGGTGCCGATCTCCGGATCCCGCTTGCCCTCACGCACCCATTGGAGAATTTCATATTCGCGGCGCGTCAGCGTGTATAGCCGGTTTTCGGCCACTACAGCGGTGGTCTCCCCCAGCTGTGAGCGCTGCAACTGCGGGATAGCGACGCGAGACGCAACCAAGCCACTGAGCACCCGCTGAAAACTTTGGATCGAGGCAAATTCACCGTCGGAAAACCCGCGGCTGCGACCGCAGGTCAGGATCAAAAGCTGATTGGACGCCGTGATCTGACAAACCGAGGCGATCTCTTCAACGCCCATCGGACGCTCCACTTCATTATAGATCCAGGTCTTTCTCCAGGCAGAATCGGCAACCACGCTGCTGCGAACCAACGCCATGGATCGTTGCTGGGACAGCACAATTTGGGCCAGCGGATGATCAGTGAGCCCATGTCGAGCCGCGTTCCAGGGCAGGCCATTGGACGCAAGCCAGTTTTGATTCAACAAAAAGTCCTCCACCTTGTGGTCCTGCCTATTGAGCAAGATGGCGGAAAAATGATCCCCCGCAGCCACTTCACGCAGCGCCGCCAAGGAGGCCTCCGCCAGCTGATGCCTGCCTGTAACCGAAATAATCCGTTCCAACGATTCGAGTGTGAGCCCCTGTTTTGCCATTGGGAAAAGGATTTTTTGCCTGATTAACGGGACGTATTGGATCATTCCACGGAATAGCCCAGTGGAATTCCTCCGCAGAATTATCAGTTAGCAAGTTTTTGTACAGAGAAATTATGCCGACCATTCACAAAACGTGATTTGACCTCGCGGGCCAGCGTCCGGCGCACAACCGCCGACACGGTATGCCGAAGCACAAAGCACCGAATCCCGCAATGACTTCATCCACAAGATGAGGAGACAGAAAAATAGTCCGGCGGCAGTGTATCAGGAACTACGCTGGCGGTGGAGCTGCGGGCGGATGCGGGAGAGCACCGCCGGGCCGGGGGTGAACGCGCCGCCGAGGAACTTGGCGAGTTCGTCGATGAGCGGCTGGGGATTTGCCACGAGGTCGGTGTAACTGATTTCCAGCAACTCGACCCGGGGGCTGGTGGCGAAGATCTGGCGGATCTGCTGGCAGTGTTGTTCCATGGCCACGGCCATCCGTTGCTTGTCCAAGCCGGGCGCTTTGCCTTGGCGTGCGAGCATGGTCCACTGGGATTCGACGACCTGCGCGATGGGCCGGGTCATGAAGATAATCTTGTAGCGGTGAGTGAGCGGCAGAGCCGGCAGGAGAGCTGAGATGATTTTGAGTGCTTTGCCGCAGGCCGGCACCAGGATGCTGGGGTCCTTCGGGAGTTTTTTGATTTCCTCCCACTCCCAGTATCCTTCGGGATTGTCCTCGTCGGCAGCCCGCAGATCATCGGTCATCACCGGGATGCCACCGGCCCGCAGGATCTGCATCATCAACGACGTCCCGGAACGCGGCAGACCCGACACGATGACAAATTCCATTTCTTCATCGGCGGCAGCGGCATCCCCGGCAGGCGCGATGGCTTGCGCCGGGGTGGACACCCGGGGTTGCGGCACCCGGACGAATTTGTCTTTGCGCAGCACGATCACCGCCCGGTATTGCTGTTCGTAGGCTAGCGCCTTCACCTCGTCGCCCAGTTTCCGATGGATGCGGGCGAGGAGGCGGTACGCCCGCAGAAACGTGGGCTCAAGCCGGAGGCAGGTATGCAAGGCCTGGCAGGCCTCGTTGAGTTGGCCATCGTCGGCCAAGGCGACTCCTAGCAGGAAATGCGCGTTGGGCCGGGCGAAATCGAGCGAGATGGCCGACAGCGCGGCTTCGGCGGCCTCCGCGTAGAGTTTGCGGTGGAGAAGTTGGCGGGTGAGTGCAAGGTAGGGCTG
>CAIQXC010000011.1 GCA_903875675.1 Akkermansiaceae bacterium | reverse complement strand
CGTTGACGGTGGATGAATAATCGACGACGGCGAAGTCGCCCATTTCTGCGGCGCGGTCCTCGATGGGTTGGAATTCGGCGAAGCGCTCGCGGAGAGATTCGATTTGCTGGTCCAATTCTTCCTCCGGCACTGCGGCTGGAGGGACGGTCACGGCGATATTTTTGTAATTCGGGACTTGGACGTCGGGGGCGAGGATGAGGGTGGCCTCAAAGGAAAACGAGCCGTCGGGCTGATGGGTGACGGCTTCTGGATTGCCGAAATCGAGCACCTTGAGGTTTTTTTGTTTGAGGGCCTCGTCGTAGGCGTCGCTAATGAGCTTGCCCAGCAACTCCTCGTCAATATCCTTGCCGTAACGCTTGACCACCACCGCCAAGGGGGCCTTGCCGGGACGAAAGCCGGGAATGCGGGCCTTGTTGATATAGGTGCGGAGGATTTTGTTGCGTTCGCTGGTAACTCTTTCTGCTGGGATTTCAACCCGCAGGGAGGCGACGCATTTTGGCTGCTTCTCGACGACAATATTCATGATGGATGGCGGACTTGAGTGCCGGGACGGGGAGGCTAGGGGAAATCAACGGCGCTTGTCAAACGAGGCGTGCATGATTTGTGAAAATTGCGCCGAAACCCCTTCCTTGAACGCCCATAGCGCTTCCAGTTAGGCCAAACTCCCCGTCTTGCGTCTGAGGTGCTTCCTCGCTAGGCTGACGGGCCTTCGGTGGTGCCGGACCAGTTCCAGAGGCTTGGATCGAGTTCCAAGAGGGCAGCTGTGGCGAGCGCCTGGGCGTCGGCCTCCGGGTGCAACACCGCAAATACCGTCGAACCAGAGCCACACAGCAGGGCGGCCGCCACTTCTTTCCGGATGAGCAGCCACTGCTTGAGCTCAGCCAAAAAACGGAATTTTTGAAACACCGGCGCTTCGAGGTCGTTGACGAGCTCCACCCCCTGAGATTCCTGCGCAGAATACCGAACGCCCGGTATGGCTCCTGCTCCCTGCCAGCGCTCGTAGGCTTGGGCGGTGGCGACGCCGAAGGCTGGCTTGAGCAGCAGCACCGGCAAGGGGGGCGGCGGCGGTGTTAGCGGCTCGATGATTTCGCCGCGCCCCGTGCAGCGGGCTGCGCCGGGATTGAGGAAAAATGGGACATCGCAGCCCAAGCTGGCGGCCACGGTGGCAAGTTTTTGGCGGCCCAGGGCCCCTTCGTGGATTTGCTCCAGGCCGAGGAGGGTGGTGGCGGCATCACTGCTGCCGCCGCCCAAGCCGGCACCGTGGGGAATGCGTTTTTCAAGGGAAATGCGGCAGATGCATGGGATTTGAGCTGCGGCCTCATAGGCACGCACGGCTTTGACGACCAGATTGGTTTCGTCGGCGGGCAGTGACGGGTCGTCACAGGCAAACTCAAAGGTGGCGGATGGCTCAAAGTGCAGGCGGTCTGCCAACTGCGGAAGTTTGACCATCAGGGTGTCAATTTCATGGAAGCCATCATCGCGGCGGGTAAGCACTCGCAACGAGAGGTTGATCTTGGCTGGGGCGTCTAAACGGAAGGGAATCATGGTGGGCTGTCTCTAACGGCGAGCGCCATCATGCGCCCGGTTTGGCCTTTTTCAATCCGATAACTGTAAAAGCGCGAAATATCCGTCGCCGTGTTCGCTCCGTCGTCGTGAAAGCCGCCGATTCCGGCCCGCTCGGCTTGACGGGCGATTTCCGCGGCAAAATCCACTTCGTAGTGCGGAGGTCTGATGCAGGGGCTGAGCACCGCCGTGACGTCGCCGGGCCGGGTGCCAAACTCTTGCGCCATGAGCGCCAAGGCCTTGTCCAAAATCCCCCCGGCCGTGCCCAGTTTGCCGGAGTGCAGCAGGCCGATGGCCCCAGTGCGGCGGTCGGCCAGCCAGATGGCGGCGCAGTCGGCCACATAAATGGTGAGCACCAAGCCGGGCTGCCGGGTGACGAGTCCGTCAACGCCAGGGACGAGCGGCAGGCCGTCTGGGGCGAGGATTTGGGGGGCGTTCGGGACGCAAGCGACGTGTGTGCCGTGGACCTGCTCGGCGCGCCACCAGTGATGGGGGCTGGCGCCAAAGGTGGCCAGGGCTGCCTCGTGGTGGGGGCGCAGCGTGCGCATCGCCTCGTCGCGTCCGCCGTGGATGGGCAGGTCTGGAACCCGTCCCACCCAAGCGCCGCGCACGCCGGGAAAGACCCCTTGAAGCGGCTCTAAAAATGCGGATTCCCGTGTCACGGATGGGAGTCTAGCGGCCGGAGGGGATTTCGCCAAGCCCGATCGCTGCCTCGATGGGGTCAGTCCTCGCATGGTAACATTTGATTGAGTGTGTGTTAGATT
>CAIQXC010000010.1 GCA_903875675.1 Akkermansiaceae bacterium | reverse complement strand
CCTGGCGTTGGCGGGCCTCCTCGGCGGCCTGCTGGCGTTGGGCATCGGCTTGAGCCGGCTTTTGTGGGTAGGCGGCTGCGGCCTGGCGCTGGCGGGCATCTTCGGCAACCTGCTGGCGTTGGGCATCGGCTTGCCCCGTCTTTTGTGGGTTGGCGGCTGCGGCCTGGCGCTGGCGGGCATCCTCGGCTGCCTGCTGGCGTTGGGTATCGGCTTGCGCCACCTTTTGTTGGATGGCGGCTGCTGCTTGATGCTGACGGGCATCCTCGGCGGCGTGCTGGCGTTGGGCATCGAGCGCGGCGGCTTCGCGTTGATTCGTTTCCAAGACTTGTGTTCGGCGCTGATTGAACGCTTGCCGGCCACCAAGCTGGGTCAATGCCCGCTCGGCTTGGAGCCGATCTTGCTCGCGGTGTTGGCGGAGGTGATCAGCGACGTCCGGCACCAGCGGCGTGGGCCGTTGAATGGCGGCATTTTCGAGTTGGCCGCGAACGCGGGAGGGACGCAGGGCAGCGTTCCAATCGGCATGAATCGTCGGTGCGGAGAGGTTTAGCTGGTGACCGGACAGCTGCGGGCGCATCGCCAGCGGGTCGTGGCCGGGGCGCAGCCCGCGATTCAGGTTGAGTTGATAATAGGGAAGCGGCCGACCCAGTGAGCGGCTGATGTCTTGGTAGCTCGGGCCGCCGACGAACACGTTGCGCCCACGGCAGTGGATGTTTGTGATGTTGGACGTTTGCTGCCAACAGACGTCGTTCAACCCAAGCGGCAGACAATGGCGGCGGAGCGGGCTGGAAAAGTGATTGATCTCAACAAAGTTGAACCACCCTGTCGCGATGCCAAAGCGCGTCTCGATGGTGTCATCCCAAGCACAATCGCGCCAGCCCAGGGTTTCCGGGGGCAACGGGGCCCAACCCATGTGCGTATCACTGCCCCTCCAGCAAACCCAGGCGGGTGCCCATTGGTCACCCGGCACCCAGATCCAGCCGCGCCCGTGGAGCAGCGCCCAGCGGCCGTAATGGTAGCAAGCCCAACCAAATGGCTCGCTGGAGAGCCAGGTCCAACCGTGATTGGTACACACCCAGCGCCCGTCGAGGTAGGGGCGCCAGCCCGCACTACGCACAGCGGCGGGTTGCCACACGTACCCGTAGGCCGGGGTTTCGATCCAGGAGCCATAGGCGGCAAGCGAATCATAAAACGTGCTGTAGTCGGCCACGGGTTGGCCTTCGTCAGGGGCGGCGGCCGGTTCCACTTCGGGGATGGCTTCCCGGCCGGCGGCTTCGAGTTCGCGGCCACTGAGGAATGACTCCCGTTGGTCCACGTTTTGTCGTCTGTCTTCAAGGGACGATTCGAGACCTTCGAGTGTGCCTTCACGCTTGGCGAGTGCCTCCTCTCGGGCTGCGAGCGCTTCCTGTTTGGCTGCGGCCTCCGCGCCTTGTGCCTGTTCCAGCGCGGCCCGATCGTCATCCAAGCGGCCGCGTTCGCGTTCGATCGCATCCCGCTCGCTGGCAATCTGTTGGTCGGCAAGTTGCCGTTCGAGCTGTTGTTTCTGCTCGACCGCTTCCCGATTCTGCCGCTCAAGCTCAGCCAGTTTCTTCTCCGCAGCGGGGCTGGATTTGTCGCAAGCGGCGATGCCAAAGATGGCAATCGGCAAAAACAAAATGCTTTTCATGACGGTGGGGGAAACTTGCCCAATGCGACGTAATCCACTGCCGGATTATTCAGGTGAAAATCCCGGGCACGGGCGGAGATTGCGAAAAAAATCTCTGATTTTTAATTAACATTTCTTAAAAACATCAGCTGTGACCCTTGTGAAACATAGGAAACGGAATGTTAGATCCAAGGTATATTTTTCTTGCTGGTGGCTGGGTTTGACCATAGAAACGCCGGCCCGCGAGGGCCACCACAACGATGAACATGACCCGGAACCTAACATCCGTGGCCCTGGCAATCGCCGGCGTCATTCTTTTTCCCAGTTGTGCTGCCAGCGGCAGTCACACTGTGAAAGCCAACTCCCAAATTCCTGATTCCTGGCCGGCCCAATCCGTCCAGAATGGGAAGGCGTCTTGGTATTCGATCAAAACCAACTACGGCAGGCAGACGGCCAGCGGCCGACAGCTGAGCAATACGGCTGCCACTGCCGCGCACAAGACGTTGCCGCTGGGCAGCACGGTGCGGGTGACCAATATGGCCAATGGCAAAGCCGAGGTGGTGACCATCACGGACCGCGGTCCTTACATCGGCGGGCGCATCATTGATGTGTCCGTAGGGGTGGCCGAGCGTCTGGGCTTTGTGGCCCGCGGCGTGGTGCCGGTGAAGGTGGAAGTGCTCGCCACGCCCGCTCGCTAAGCCCAGGCCCTTTCAGCCTGGGGGCCAAAGCAATTGGCGGCCGGCGAGCAGGTGGAGGTGGAGGTGGGGCACGGCCTCACCTCCATGGGGACCGTTGTTGATCACCACCCGGAAGCCGGATTCAGCGACGCCCTGGCTGCGGGCGACGGCGGCTGCGGTGAGCAGCAAGTGACCGAGCAGGGTGGCGTCGTCGGCAGTGGCGAGTGCCAGACGCGGGATAGGCAGGCGTGGCACGATGAGGATATGGAGCGGGG
>CAIQXC010000009.1 GCA_903875675.1 Akkermansiaceae bacterium | reverse complement strand
TCGGTCGGTGAGGCCCCCGGCACCGTGCCACGGCGCGGCGACCAGTTAGCCGCCTCAAACGGAGAACTCCACGCCTTGAGGACGAGGATGGGGGGCAGCAGGCGGAAGGCGATGTTCTTGAAATTGATCATTTTGGGAGATAGCCGTCGATGAATGAAGTAACTGCGATGCGGGGCCTGCCGTAAGTCACCGGATCGAGGATGCGCAGCGCGTGGCTGCATTCATCAAGGACTTCCGCGACGGACATGCTGAATTGCTTTGAGACGGACGTGTCGGCGTCATTCCAGTTGAGGATCGTCTTGCCCTCCAACAACAATTCCTTGGCTCGGCGCTGGATGGCGAGCACCTCTGAAACATTGAATCCGGTAATGAATAATCCTCGGGCCATGCCCGAAGTGACTTGTCAACGTATCAATGGCCGGTAGTGCGCGCCGCGTCCCTTGCCGTGAAGCTCTGCGAGCCCATTACCGACAAGCTCGGTAAACTTGTCCTTGATCGTGTTGCGGTTTGCTCCGGTGGTTGCTGCGGCATCCGCCACGGTGAGTGTGCCGCGTCCGACGAGAAGCGCGGCCAATTTTTCCGCCAACGGTGAGAGGTCCCGCCGTTCATCCTTCACTTCCACCCCGCCAAGATTCGCACGCAGGCGCTCAATTTGGGATTGGACCGAGTGAAGGAAGAATAGAATCCACGGCTCCCAGTCGACCGTGTCCGTCCCGAGCGTCGTTTGTGTGCGCCGCAACGCAAGGTAGTAGGCTTCCTTGTTGTGCTCGATGACGCTTTCCAGCGAGCTGTAGGATGCGAAAGAATAACTGCTTCGCAGGAGCAGCAGGTTGTTGAGGATCCTCGAAAGACGGCCGTTGCCATCCTGAAACGGGTGGATTGCAAGGAATATCACGACAAAGACAGCGATGCGGAGCAACGGATGCAGGCTTTGAACGTGTTCCTCTTTTGCCAGCCAGACGAGCAACTCCTCCATCAGCCTTGGTGTGTCGAACGGCGTAGCTGTCTCGAAGATGACGCCTATCTGCCTGCCGTCAGGCCCGACCGCCACCACATGATTCGGCAGGCATTTCCACTCGCCGCGGTGGCGCTCGTCTTTTGTGCTGTAGCGCAAGAGATCCCGGTGGAGTTGCTGGACGATGCCCACTGTCACCGCTATTTCCGGCCACGAAGCCTGAATGGTCTCCATCACATGGGCGTACCCGGCGACTTCCTGTTCGTCGCGTGTACGGAATGATTCGGTTTCCAGTCCGCTCAAGAGATTTTCCACCTCACGGTCGCTGAGTTTGGCCCCTTCTATCCGAGTCGAAGAGCCGATGCTCTCGATGGTGGCTACCCGCCTGAGCGACCGGAGTCGCTCGGGTTTGATGCTTTCCACCGCCCGCCATTCACCCTTGAATTCGTCAATCGACGCGATCAGGCGGAGCATCTCGTTGGAGGGCTGGATGTGGGGTGGTAGCATGGCGCACAGCAAACATACCTCCATTTCCATCCATTTCCATCCATTTCTCCGCTATTTTCATCCAATTCTGGTGCTGAGAGGGATCTGGGATATTATGTCCGGCGGCAATTGCCAAAGGAGGCGTCAGGCAATGAGGCTAAGATCCTTGGGATTAGCCGTCCGCAATCCTAAACATGCTCATGGTTGGTCATCAGGACACCCTTCAGATGATGCCAATGGCACCCATCAAAAAAAATGCGATCTCAATATCGCTCATTCATATCATCTTTAGGCGTCATCAAAACCCTCAGGCGGTGGTAGTCTTTGGGCGAGCGGTTGAAGGCATCAATCATCTTGATCAGACCATTTCTCTCTACCAATTGCACCGAGGCTCTGGTGGCCAATTCACGGGCGGACGCTGTGAATGTGTTGTTGGTGATCACCATGGCATGGTGGCACCGGAAGTACGTCTTGGCCGCAATAGCCTCTTGAACGGCCGAGTTGCCTACGGGCTGTGAGTACAACTTGACCTGAACGACCGTTCGATCGGCCGGGGCGTTGGTGACTTTTGGTCCCGGCGTGCTGCGGCCTTGGGCATACAAAGCATCCTGTTCCTTGTAGGTGCGGGTGCCGCAAATTACCTTCACGTTG
>CAIQXC010000008.1 GCA_903875675.1 Akkermansiaceae bacterium | reverse complement strand
GCAGTAACTTAAACGTTGCCGAGGTGGAGCCTCAAACCAGGCGAGAGGTGAAGAGGACTTCGGCGTGAGCTCAGTCGAACGACTTCGGCGTGAGCTCAGTCGAACGATTGATGATTGCCGATTGATGAACGTTGATTTCTGATGTGAGCTTGGACACGAGATTCAGCACGACCAAGCTCACTTCAAAAATCCAAAATCAACAAGCGTCAATCGTCAATCCATTCGGTTCTGGGAAACTTGACTCCTTCACAAGGACTCTAGGGCACGGCAGGAGGGGCGGGGTTGAAAAATTGCTAGTTTGATAACTCTTTGAAAATAAACATGTTAATTTAAGTTACTCAGAAGACCGCTGCGCTCCAAGATAAAAAAGCCTAGATCGAACATGGCACGTCTTATTCTTGTCTCCTGTCTTCTGTCTTTGCGGCTTCTGTCTTGCGTTTTCTTTCAAATCGATTCTCGGTGCCGGCGCGCAGCCGTTGAATGTTGGAGCGGTGTTTCCAGATGCCAAGCATGGCCACAACCACCGAAAACGCGAACAACGGCTTGTTCCACGTGCCATCCTGGATCCGCCCGTGATACCATGATCCCGACGCCGTCACCACAGGCAGGATCGCCACGGTGGCAATGCTCGCCACCGAGACATAGCGGGTGATCAGAAACATGAGATACCAAAACAACAGCAAAATCACGATTGCTGCGGGCATCAAGGCGACGACCACTCCAGCCGAGGTCGCGATGCCTTTGCCACCTTTGAACCCAACCCAGGGCGAGTAATTGTGGCCCAGAATGGCACACAAACCTGTGAGCACCTGCAACAGTTGGGCAATCCATTGTTGGTCACTTGGCAGGACCCGGGCGTACGCCTGCAACCCGAAAATAACCATCCCGCTTGGCTCACCGTGGAAACGAATCAGGTTGATCGCCAGCAGCGTCGGAAGCGCCCCTTTGAATGCATCCAATAACAGGCAGGCGATGCCAAATTTCTTACCCATCACCCGCAGCACATTGGTTGCGCCGATGTTGCCGGATCCCTCCTTGCGGATATCAATCCCCCTAGCCTTGGCTATCAGCAGGCCAAAGGGAATCGAGCCTAACAAAAAGGCGAACAGCGGGCAAATCCAAAGTTGCATGGGCGGTACAATGTCGGCTCACTCGGCCGTGACGGATTCAATCACCACGTTGGCCAGCGGCACATCGCCGCTTGGCATCGTGAGTTTTTCGCCGGTGGCCGGATGGCGCATCGTCAATTCCTTCTGGCCGGTGGCCACAGCCTTGATCTTATCGACCACCTCGATGCCCGAGACGACCTTCCCAAACACCGCGTAACCGCCGTTGCTAGGAAAGTTTAGTGCTGCGTTGTCCGCCACATTGATAAAAAACTGCGCGGTGGCGCTGTTCGGATCAGCGGTGCGGGCCATCGCAATGGTACCGCGGTCATTCTTGAGGCCGTTCTGGCCTTCATTGACAATCCCAGCACCGGAAACTTTTTCCACCAGTTTTCCCTCTTCCACGGCGAAGCCACCGCCTTGAATCATGAAGCCGTTGATCACCCGGTGAAAGACCGTGCCGTCGTAGTGCTTCTTCTTCACATAACCGAGGAAATTCTCCACCGTCACCGGTGCCTTCTGCGCGTTGAGTTCCACCACAATCTCTCCCTGGCTCGTCTTGAAGCGGACTTTGGGGGCTGCTGGGATTGCTGGTTTCGCTTGCGCCGGCTGGCTTTCAACCGATGCGGGCGGGGCCCCTTTCCCGTTGCAGCAGGGGAGAAAGGGTATCAGGACCAAGGCGAGGAGTGCGGAGCGACGTTTCATCGGCGCGAGTCCTACGCGATTTGCCTGCTCGCCGCAAGCCCGCTCATCAAAAGTTGACCCCAACCCATATAAATCCCCGTCCTCCCGTCCTCAAATCAGATGGTTTTCGAAAAAAACCAAAAATACGCTTGCCTCCGGCTGTCGGCCAGACTAGCTTCCGCGTCCCGCGCCGCAAGGCGCATGGTTCCAATCGCGGGATGGAGCAGCCAGGTAGCTCGTCAGGCTCATAACCTGAAGGTCGTAGGTTCAAATCCTACTCCCGCAACCACTCTCAGGGCCGGAACGCAAGTTCCGGCCCTTTGTTTTCAAGGGTTCTCGGGTTTCGGCCCGGTTAGGTGGTTTGCAGTGAAACACCCTGAAAAACGGGGGAATATCGGGGGACACTGCCAAAGAATCCGCCAAAGATTGCCAAAGCTCCCCAACCTTCAGGCCGTAG
>CAIQXC010000007.1 GCA_903875675.1 Akkermansiaceae bacterium | reverse complement strand
GGTTGGTATTGGCCTGAGCGAATGGCCCGCTCGACTGCCGGCCAGTATTGGCCGAAGCAATCCTCCAGATCGTCAATGGTCACCGAATCCTCGCCGGCGGCCCCGCGATTGGAGCGGACCTTGTCCCACGCGGTCCGAATCGCCACGGGATCCAGAATGTCGTCAAGGCGAAGAGCTGGGTTCATGTCAAAACGGACGGATTTGGATGTCGTACTGAAAGGCAGTGCGGCAATGGATGCGCATGGTATGGGCCTGATTGCTCAAGGTGACGGTGCCCGGATTCACCCGCGTCCATAACCCGCCGGGACGTTCAACCTCCAAATAGGTGCCGGTCCTGATCTCGAGAAACGGCGCGGAGTTGTTGAACTCCATATATTTCCCCGGATACATCCGATGGGTGAGCCATTGGGCCTCTCTCGGCTGCGGCGCAGTCGTTGGCTTGCTGTCCTGCCGCTCCGTCGGCTGACGCTTGGCCGCTTGAATCCTCTCCTTCTCCTGTTCTGCGAGGGCAGCCTTGGCGAGGGCCGCATGCTCCGCCTGGCGGGAGGCACGGAGTTCTCCCTCGATCCTCGCCTTTTCCGCCTGACTCCGGGTGGTCTCCGCATTCCGCTCCGCCTTGGCGACCGCCTGCTGCTCGCGCCGGATCTGTTCCTCGCGCTGCCGCTGGTGCCCAGCCTCCTCGGTTGCCAGTCGCTCGCGCTCGGCCTGCTCCTTGCTCATCCTCTCCCGCTCCAAACGGGATTGCGTTGGTTCGGATTCCTTCAATTGCTTGCACCTCGCCTCCCACTCCTTGCGAAATGCCGGAGTCACCGCAACGCTCGGCACTCCCGAGTCCGGCGTCACCCCAGGACGCGACCAGAACCGCCACGTGCCATCATCCTCCTTGGACCAGAACAACGTGGCCTTGCCATCAGGATCGAACCACTGTGCCGCCTCGGGGTCGGACGGCTGCATGACGGACGGCAGACCCTGGGCATCAACTCCGCGGAGGCTCCGGAGGCCGTGGGGCAGCAGCGCGGAGCATAGGCCGATGGCCATGAGGAGCGCGATCCTGGCGATGACGGTTGAGTTTGATCGAAATGGATTGAGGCTCTCAGCCGCGAGCCGGACGAAGGCAGGAACCAGAGCGAAGGCAAGGAGCCAGAAGAGCAACCCATTGAGGAACCGTTCGGCGTCGGCCGAGGCACCGGCTGCTTGCGAGATGCTGATCGCCTGCCCGGCAAGATGATGGTGCAACCAGATCACCAGCACGATGTATAGAATCAAGCTGAGGCCGAAAATGGCGGCGAGAATCCTGAGGGAGAGTCCGGCGAAGGCGGCGAGGCGGGATGAGTTCATTGATTGGGTGGGTATTAGGTTGGTATTCAAGGCAGTGCGATCAGATTCAGTGGTTGGATTTGCGGATAGCGGCGCAGAATTGCCGCCAGAGGAGACGGGTTTCCCCTGCGGTGAAAGCCAGGCCAAGCAGCAGGAATAGCACCCGCGCGATGCGACGGGGGACAGAGGACGGGCGCGGGTTGACGTGCTTCATGGCTGTATCCTAATGGGTTGCCGGGGGAGTGTGGAAACGCATCGGATGTCCGGGGATGTCAGCCGCCGCAGGGGCATTACCGGCTTCGTTTGACAACCGCCCTGATCAGATCGGTCCGCTGAATCCCCTGCGCTCGAATGGCGGCTTCCGCTTTCATTTGTAGTAGCGGGTGCCTCTTCATCGCGAATACTGCCTCCGGATGGAAGGTCGGCTCCAGGAGACTTGGGTTTTGGTTCCCCCGTTGGCGGGGAATGCCCGGCTCCAAGCCTCGGTGGCGGAGCCCCCTTCGGGAGTTTGATTGTCAGAATCGCAACGGACCTATCGTCCCTGGTCACCCGATCCCACTCGACAGCGGTCAGCATGTCTCTCACCTCCTTGGTCCGCCACTCGCCGCTGCCAAGATTGCGGGCAATTTGCCCCACCGCAGGTGCCGGCAGGTGTCTCTGCAGATCGACCAACCGGGAGGCTGAGCCATCGGTCATGGCTACCAGCGACTCCACGCCTGCGACGGGAATGAGCCCCCCTTTCATTCCAAGAGAGCCGCGGGGGCTGGCGCAAACAAATGTGGTTTGGTTGGCAAACTCCACTGATTCCGGCTGAGTCACGAGTCCGGCAATTCCATGACGACAAATGACCAACGGACTATCCCCTATCGCCAACCACCCAATGTGGTGTTTGCCAACCACCGCCACAGTCAGAGTGAACTCGAATTCGGCTGGAGAACTGCTATACCACGCGGCCAAGGCATTCTGCTCAGACGCCGCAGTGTGATAGAGCATCAGCGAAAGCGACTGCCATCCCACCCCCGCGAGTCGAACCCCGGGAGCGTCCAACACGCTGGCGAATTGCGGTTCCCAAGTCCGGATGGTTTGCTTGAGTCGGACCAGCGCGGCAGCGGCACCCAACTGACTGAGGCTGGCGCTGCCGCGACCATCCAAGACGACCAAAGCGGGACGCGGTGCCAACCAGGTTTCGGCACGATCCTGACACGGAATGTCCCGGGCGATGTGCCCACAACCCGGAACATGGCAGGCGGCCATCTGCCACCGCCCCCGGAATTCGATGTCAGAGATTCCAGTCATATTGGATGGGGTTGGGGAGGGCGCGTTGCACAATGGTGGAGCCGCTCGATACGACCCGAAGACTGTCGCTCAACCACCTGAAGAAATTGGCGAACTGTAACCCGGCAAGACGGTAAGGACCAGGGTCCGGCGGCACGAATCGGGCCAGTGTGAGCATGTCCACCTCCGAGCCGATGCCCACGCCCACCATCATCAGCTCGCCGCGGATGGCCATCTCTCTCACCAGCATCGCCGCTGATTGCCAATCATCGTTCGGTTGGCCGTCCGTAAGCAGCACCATCCAGGGCTTGTAGGCGGAAACCCCAATGCTGCGGTAGAAATTGCGCCGTTGCGCGATTTCACCCAGGCCAAGCCGAACGGCAG
>CAIQXC010000006.1 GCA_903875675.1 Akkermansiaceae bacterium | reverse complement strand
CCTCGCCGCCATTCGCCCATGTGCGGAGCAAATCCAGCCGTCTGGCGGCCTTTTCTTGCACATCTCATGGGCAAATGTGGGCAAGATGCCCACTCTCCTTGAGGGCCCTTCAAGGAGTGGTGGCGTCCTCGCCGCCATTCGCCCATGTGGGGAGCAAATCCAGCCGTCTGGCGGCCTTCTCTTGCACATCTCATGGGCAAATGTGGGCAAGATGCCCACTCTCCTTGATGCCCACACTCCTTGGAGGACACACTCCTTGGAGGACACACTCCTTGGATGCCCACACTCCTTGAGGACACACTCCTTGGAGGGGTCTGATTGAGAGCCTCAGAGGAAGGGCAAATGAGGGTGAATGTCGCCATTCAGGGGCGAGCTCTCACCGGCAAAATGCCGCAACAACGCTGCAAAACCAATCATCGCCGCGTTGTCCGTGCACAAAGACGGCGGAGTCAGCACCAGATCCAGACCGGCCCGTTCGCAGGTCTCGGTAAAGGCCCCGCGCAAGGGCTGATTGAGGCTAACACCGCCAGACAGAGCGACTTTTCGGCGTCCACAGTGATGGGCAGCGGCTAGGGTCTTGCCGACTAGGATATCAATGACCGCCTGCTGGAAGGACGCCGCCACATCGGCGGGACAGGCATTGCCGGCCTCCCGCTGCAACGTGTAGAGCACCGCGGTTTTCAATCCGGAAAACGAAAAATCCAGGTGGCCGTCGTGGAGCATTGATCGAGGAAATGCGTAGGCACCCGGGTTGCCGTCGCGAGCGAGGATCTCGATCTCGGGCCCCCCGGGATAGGGCAGCCCCAACATTTTTCCAACCTTGTCGAAAGCCTCACCCGCAGCGTCGTCGCGGGTGCCGCCTAGTTTGATGTAGCGGCCTGCGGCGGCCACATCCAGCAACAACGTGTGGCCGCCTGACACGATCAAGGCCAGATGCGGCGGCACCTGCGACTCGCCGACAAAGGGCGACAACAGGTGACCTTCCAAGTGGTTGATGGCCAGAAACGGCCGCTGAGACGCGCAGGCCAGGGCCTTAGCGGCGGTGCTACCGATGAGCAGCGACGAGGCCAGGCCAGGACCCGTGGTCGCGGCAAACGCATCGATATCCCCTACCCTCACGGCGGCCAGCCGCAGCGCTTGCTCGACGAGGGCATGCAAGTGGAGCGAATGGTTGCGCGAGGCGAGCTCGGGCACCACGCCGCCGAATTGCCGGTGGAGTTCGATTTGTGAGGCGACGAGCGAGGCTAGGACCGAGGGGGCACGGCCGGGCTCGCCACGCAAGAGCGCGACGGCGGTTTCGTCACAGGAAGATTCGATTGCCAAAATCAGGGGCACGCTGTGGAGCCTAGATGGTTCAGCAGTCCCGCGCCTATGAAAAAATTAGGCAATGGGTCGAGAGGGCGAGGACCCCAAGTGCCAAGGATCGCGCATGCATCAAGCGTGGTCCAGAGACAGGCTGGCATTTTCAAATCGTCGCAGGGCACTTGGCAAGTGACGATCCGCAGGCCGTGGTTGCGCGCTGCGATGAGCATCACGCAAACCAAATGACAGGCAAGAAGCGAGCACGGCACTCACTTCGGCTCGATGACGATGGCGTGCTCGTCATAGCGAGCCTTGGCATTGGCTTGGGTCATGAGGTACTTCATGACCGCCGAGGCCGGGAGGTTTTTCAAGTTGAGTGTGATCTTGGCTGAAGCGAGTTTTCCCTCCGGGTCTTGAACCACAAAATTACCTGCCACCAAGCCTTTGGATTCCTTGTCGATAATTTGGTTGAGCGCATCCAACGATTCCTGAAGAGTGGCACCGTCCAGATGAAACGCAGCCACCATCACCTTGCCGAATTTTCCCTCACGGCCTTTAGCGGCCACTTTGGGCTCATTCAAGTCCAGTTCCTTGAGGCGGAAGCGGCAATTGGCTAGATCGGGATTGATTTGCAATGCCTTGGTGTAAGCGGCACGGGCGGCCGCCACATCACCGGAATTCTCTGCTGCCATGCCTTTGGCGTAATAGGCCGCCGCTTGTTGGGCAGCAGACTGTGGGGGGGATGCGGGGGGCTCCGCCATGACGGCGGTGGCTGCGGCTATGACCAGAATGAGGATCTTTTGCATGGCAATGTGGGTTGAATAACCCGGGTACATTGCCATTCGAAGCTCCAGATGGCAATGGGAAAATGTTAAGTTTTTGTAAAACCTGTGGGCGCTTGGGCAGCCGGATGCTATGGCTTGCGCACCGATGGAACTTCAAGGAAATCGCCGTTTGCTGGTGGTCGATGACGACCGAAAACTTGCCGGGCTCATCCGCGACTATCTCAGCCCGCTGGGCTATGAGGTCGAGTTGCGGCACAACGGTCCTGACGGGCTGGCGGAAGCCCTGGCCACGCGCTACGAAGCGGTGATTCTGGACGTGATGATGCCGGGCATGGATGGCTTCGCCGTGCTGCGGGAACTTCGAAAAACCTCCGACGTGCCAGTGCTCATGCTCACCGCCCTCGGCGATGAGGCCGACCGCATCGTCGGCCTAGAAATCGGCGCTGACGACTACCTCCCGAAAACATTTTCTTCCCGCGAACTGCTCGCACGTTTGCGTGCCGTCACCCGCCGTGCTCGGGCCTCGACCCTCACCCACCCCCCCCTGCGCGAACTGAGCGCCGGCCCGCTGAGGGTGTGCGAGGAAACCCACTCGGCGAGTATCGGTGACACAGCGCTCGATCTAACAACCCTGGAATTTGCCATCCTCACATCCCTGCTCAAGGCCAAGGGTCGGGTCAAGACCCGCGAGCGGCTCATCGAGGAAGTGTCCGAGCGCCGCTTCGATGTGTTCGACCGCTCGATCGATGTGCACGTTTCGTCGCTGCGCAAAAAACTCGGCGACGATGCGAAAAGCCCACGTTTCATCCACACCATCCGCGGCATCGGCTACTCGCTGCATGAGCCCGAATACCCAGCCCCCCACCAGCCATGAAATCCCGCTGGCATGCGTCGTTGATTATCAAAGTGTTAGGCTGGCTGCTGTTGCACTTGCTGGTGCTGCTCGCCGCGTTCGTCGGCTTTGTGGCTTGGCAGTTGGGTCTCGGGCTGGATTCGCTGCTCAGTGGTGCGGCCGGAGAGCGCTTGCGGGCGTTTGGCGATGCCGCCCAGGCGGTCATGATCGACAAATCCCCCGGCGAGTGGAATCAGGCGCTGCAGCCCTTGGCAACCGCCAAAAATGTTGCCGCAGCCATCTATGATCCGGCGTTTCCCAAGCAATTTCCCCTGAAAATCCCGGCCAACGTGATCCACCGCGCCAACCACGCCCTGCCACCCGGTCCCGAGCCAGTCCCGGAAGATCGCCGCGGCCCGCCGTTGGGCCGTGTTCCAGGCCCGCCGGAGGGGCGCGGGCCGCCGCGTTTGGACGATGGGCCGCCACCGACGGGGCTGGTGGCCAAAGACTTGCAGGAGAGGACGCCAGCGGCGCAGGCCGTGTTTCTGCTGCGCGGTGAGGGCGGTGATGGCTACTGGGCGGGCATTCACCTTGCCTTTCCCGGCCGTCGTGGGGAGCCGATGCACCACCACCTGTTACTCATTCGATCCGCCCAGCTCGATGGATCCGGGATGTTTTTTGACCTCAAGCCATGGCTGTGGGGTGGTCTGGCCGTGCTGGCCTTGAGCCTCGCATTCTGGGCACCCTTCATTTTTGGTATCACTCGCTACCTCCACCGCTTAACGGTTGCCACCGAGGGGATTGCCGGCGGAAATTTTGAGGTATGCCTGCCCTCACGGGGGCGTGACGAACTCGCCGCCCTTGGTCACGCCATCCAGGCGATGGCGGCCCGCTTGGACCTACTCATTTCCGGGCAAAAGCGTTTTCTCGGCGATGCCGCCCACGAACTTTGCGCCCCACTTGCCAGACTCCGCACCGGCTTGGGTATCCTCGAAATGACACTCCCTGACTCCGAGCAGCAACGCCTCGCCGCCATCGACGCGGAAGCCGCCGAACTGGCCACCCTCATCGAGGAAATTCTCGCCTTCTCGCGCGCCAAAAACCGGCCCGCACAGGTGCGCGACGTCTTGTTAAATCCTCTCGTCCGGGATGTTGCCGCACGCGAAGCCGCCACCCTCCACCTCACCTTCGACGTCCCGCCGCAACTTCACGTCACCGCCGATCCCGCCCTTCTCACCCGCGCCATCGCAAACATTCTGCGCAATGCCGCCATCCACGCCGGCCCATCGGCCCAGGTCAGCATTACCGCCATCACCCACGCGGATACCATTGATCTAACCATTTCTGATAACGGCCCCGGGGTGGCCCCCGCAGAACTCCCGCGCCTGTTCGAACCGTTCTATCGGCCGGATCGCTCTCGCAGCCGAGATACCGGCGGTTGCGGCCTCGGCCTGGCCATTGTTCGCAGCGCCATCGAGGCCTGCGGCGGCTCCACCAGCGCCTCCCTACCCGCCTCCGGAGGATTTGCCGTCACCCTCACCTTGCCCACCGCTGCCACTGCCGAACCCCTTGCCTGATTTGTCCAGAAGGGCGGCCCGAGGGGCTGAGCCAAGACTGGGAGGCCCCGCAGACCACGGGGTAGGGAGAAATTGGTGCAACTCGTCGCGAAATATTGCCTCTGTTGCCGACGTAACCGCGTGATGCAGCGCCGCTCGTTTCTTATGACCTCTGGAAAATCTGCCGCCATCGGCACCCTTGCCGCCTCCCTAGCCAGCCGCCTCGGTGCCGCCGATGCCGCGCTGAGCGTCGCCGTGCCCGGCAACCGGATCAACCATTCGGCGTGCAAGTGGTGCTACGGTGATATTCCGCTCGAAGACCTTTGCGTCGCGGGCAAAGACATGGGCCTCAAGTCCATCGACCTGCTCATGCCTAACGATTTCGCGACGCTTCACCGGCACGGGCTCACCTGTGCGATGGTTGGCAACCCGGTGGGCACCACTGCCAGCGACGTCAAGGTCGGCACCATCGTCAAGGCGTTCAACCGCATCGAACATCACGACGCGCTGGTGGCCGCCTACGGGCCACACCTCAAAGCGGCGGCGGCTGTCGGTGCCAAAAACGTCATTTGTTTTTCCGGCAACCGTGAGGGAATGAGTGACGAGCAGGGTCTCGACAACTGCGCCACCGGTCTGAAGCGCCTGCTGCCGCTGGCCGAACAATTCGGCCTCAAGCTGGTGATGGAATTGCTCAACAGCAAGGTGGATCACGCCGATTACATGTGCGACCACAGCGCGTGGGGCGTGGCGCTGTGCAACAAGCTGGACAGTGCCCACTTTGGCTTGCTCTATGATATCTATCACATGCAAATCATGGAGGGCGATGTGATTCGCACCATTCGCGAGCACCACCGCTGGTTCGCCCACTATCACACCGGGGGAGTTCCCGGCCGCAACGAGATCGACGAGACGCAAGAGTTGCACTATCCGGCCATCATGCGTGCCATCGCCGATACCGGCTACAGCGGATTTGTCGCCCAGGAGTTTATTCCAAAGCGCCCGGACAAGCTCGCCAGCCTCAAGCAGGCCGTCGGCATTTGCAGCGTCTGAGGCAGGGTCTCGCTACTCAATGCCATTGTCTTTGGCGAAGGCGGCGGCGGCCTCGGGATTTGGGCCCCGCCAATTCTGATAGATGGTTTTGAGGGTGGCGTCGCGGGCGCTGCCTGGGGGCATCGTCAGTGCCCATTGAGCGGCGGTTTCGGGTTCGACGCGGGAAATTGTTTCGGCGTAGGAACGCACGGCGATCTGTTTGGCGGGGCCATCGGGAGTGGTGGTGAGCCATTGGCCGGCGGCCAGGGAGTCGGAGTAGGTCCAACTGGCAACGAAGTATTGGATTCTGTCGGCAGACTTTTCAGGGGGGAGTGCGGTGGCAATCCACTCGATCCATTGGCCGGTTTCGGCGCTTTTCCCCGGATCAAAGTTTAAGCCGGCGGCGACGCCGGCGAGTTCGGTCGGGGTCGGCTGGGCGGCGGCGAGCCAGCGTTCGGCGGCGGTGAATCCGTCCTGGACGAAGCCGTTGGCCATGACCGAAAGAGCGCCGGTGGTGACGGCATCGCGGTCCGCTTGATTGGCGATGGAGGTGAGGTGAAGGCGCAAGGCGGCGAGGGTGGCGAGCTTTTCCTCAGGGCTGTGGGCGGCACCGACGATGTTGTGAAGAACTGGGTCGGTGTCTTTGAGGCCGAGCTCACCGATGAGTTTGAAGGCGAGCGCGGGATCTTGGATCGCAGTGCCAAAGAGCATGCCGCGCTTGGCGTCATCGGTGATAACGTCGGGATGCTCGTCCGAATTCTTCCGCAACCACGCCAGCGCGGCCTGTGGGTCGTCCTTGGCCCAACGAGCAAGTGACGAGGAAACAACGTAGCCGCCGCTGGGGTCGTCCTTGGCAAAATCAGATCCAGTGACCAGCGCCAGTACGGCCTGCGGGTGGTCATTGGCCAACGCAAGCACCGACACGTCCACGAGACGCTGGCGAGTTTCTTTGGCTAGATCCTGACTGGCGCGAACGGCAGCTATCAAAATCTTCATTTGTGCGGGATCCATCGCCATCATGCGCTCCCTGAAGTCCGTCATGCGCATGCTCATTTGCTTTTGCATGGCTGGATCCGCTTGGCCGCCCCCAGATTTTTCCCAGGCTTCCCGTTCCTTGCCGAAGGCGATGAATCCAGCCGCGAGGCGTGCAGCGCCTGCCTCCATGTCCTCGCGTTCGTGTTTGATGATGCGGAGGCCAGCGGACGGATGGGTTGGATCCGGGAGCATGCCATGGCGGGCTGCTTCGGTGATGAGTTGGTCGCGGTCCTGGCGAATGACCGCGAGTTGTTGGATATCATTCCAGCCAAGGCAGGCACCAACTGCCAGGATGAGAGCGGCGGCGGCGTAGGAGATTTTCATAACTCGGCGTTCGGCTTATTGGAGGCTCTTCAGAATGGCCGAGCGGCGGCTTTCATCGACAATATTGCCAATAAATGCCATTGCCAGATCCTTGTGATTTCGAGCCGTCCAACTCTCTAAAAATGTGCCTAACACATCGTCGGAGCCGCTGGCCTGGCTGTAATGAAGCGCGAGTGCGGCGGCGTCATTGAAATCGAGCATGGGCATGATCTGGGTGGCAGTGGCGAGGATGTTGCCGGTGAAGCGGTTAGTCGAGTCCGGGGCTTGGGTATCGATCCAAGTACGCAGGGCATCGATGTTCTCTCGGGTGACTGGCGCGGTGCTCGTCGAGAGACCGGCCACGGCGACTTGCAGGGCGCAAGCGCTGCGTTCGGCCGGGGTGGCGTCGATCCGATCGAGATATTCGCTGGCTTTAGCATAGCCACCTTGTTCGAGCCATTTGCCTGCCTGATTGGCGACCTGTTGGGCAAAGATATCAGTTTGCTCATTGGCGGGCACTTGGTCACGAACCAGTTGGGTAAAGGTTGCCTGGGTTTCCTCTTTGACCGAGCCGAGCAAGCGCTTCATGACTTCACCGCGCTGGTCTTGCGGCATCGCACTCAGGCGGCGGCCAGCGGTGGCTGGATCGGCGGGAAAGAGGATGCCAAGCATGACCTCCTCAAACTGCACCCGGAAGGGGTTTTTGCCATCCAGCGATTTGCTATCAAATATGCCGGCGGCGATTTGTTCATCCAGCCACGCTCCCGCCTTGGCCGGTTCCTGCTTTGCCCATTCCCGCATCGCGTTGGGCAGATGCCATTTGAGCCCGCTGGCCTCATCCTGCAGAGAATCCATGAAATGCGTTAGTACATACTCGGGATCTATCTCAATGAGTGGCCCAATCAGCGTTTGCTCAAGCATCGAGCGGGAATTGGCCGACAATTCGAGCGCCTGGATGGCATCCAATCCTGCAATAAGTTCCTCGCGGGTCATGGCTTGCAATCGCTGTTGGAAGCGCAGCATCACCCGCATGTCTGCGGTGGCACCGGCCTGCTGCATTTCATCGAGTTGTTTGGCGAGGGTTTGCCAGTTGATGGGCGCGCCGGCCTTGGCCTTATGATCAGAACTGGCGGACTTGGCAGGTTGGGCCGTGGCAACCCCGGCGGCGAGTTGCTTGCGCAGCATCACACAATCCTGTTGCGCCGTGGAAATTGCGCGGCGTTGCACTCCGAGCCACGTTCCCACGACTAGCAACGCGGCGACAGGCGGCAGCATGCGGTTAGGTCTCAACGGACGCAGGGTAGCGGAACACCCATCACTTGTCAAGGAACTCTTTGAATTGGGCAGAACTACGGTTTCTCAGACTGTCCCATCACCTTCAAGCGCAGGAACATTTTGCCATTGGCGGCGGCCGGCACGCTGAAGATATGTTGTCCGCCTATTCCACGGTCCGGCACATCCACCCAACTTTCCGGCAACAGCGTCGAACTCCACTCGGCACCGTAAGTGATGCCAGTGACACCCGCAGGCTGGGCGAACTCAATGACATAGTTTCCGGCAAGGATCCGGCCCTGCGGCAGCTGGCCGCCCCCACCATCGGGACCAGCACGCAAGCCGAATGCATAACCGATGAGATCCACATCGGAGAGCACGGCATTCGGTGCGAAGCCAACCATTGGCAGGCCAACCACCGCGACGCTGTGCATCGCCGCCGAGCCGCTGGCTACCTCCATCCAACGCCCGCCGACGGCCAAGCCGCTCGGATCCACCGATACCGGCACTGCGCTGGGCGTCATCGTGTTATTGCCTAACTGGCCGTATGCATTGTCGCCCCATGCGGCCAGGGTGCCGTCCGCTAACCATGCCAGGCTGTCGCTGCCGCCTATGGCGATTTGGTTTGCACCGGCGGCCAGAGCGACCACCGTCGGCACGGTGCTTTGGGACACGCCCGTTAGGCCCAATTGGCTATTGTTATTCCAACCCCAAGCGGCAAGCGATCCGTCGGCGCACAATGCCAGGCTATGTGCGCCGCTGGCGCGGACTGAAATCACCGTCTTGCCGGCCAGCGTGCCAGATGCGCCGATGGCCACCGGAGATATGCTGGAAAGTGTGCTGGCATTGCCGAGTTGGCCGCGGTTGTTGTAGCCCCAGGCAAACAAACTGCCGTCGCTGCACAGCGCCAGCGTGTGGTATTGACCGGCGGCAAGTGAGGCGACGAGCTTGCCCGACGGAATGGCAACTGCCACTGGCACCGAACTGGTATTCGTGGTGCCATCGCCCAGTTCGCCCTCGTCGTTATATCCCCACGCCGCCAGGCTGCCGTCGTCGCACAAGGCGAAACTGCTGTAGGCCGCGGCGGCCACCGCCACCACATTTTTGCCAGCCAGCGCGCCTATCGGATTG
>CAIQXC010000005.1 GCA_903875675.1 Akkermansiaceae bacterium | reverse complement strand
CCCTGCGCCGACTCTATCAAGGTGACCCATTCCTGCCGACCGCCAACAATGAGTAGCCACCGATCCCAAGCGGATCTCAAAACGTGTCTCTTTACTCCCAGTGGGTACGTCGGTCATGTGCCCCATTCACTTCAGGTAGCCTCCAGGCACGGGACGCTACCTGAGCAGTAACGCAAAATGAACAGATTACGCCCCACACGCCCCACTCGTCATTTATGCGAGCCGAGCGAGCGGGTTGCTATCGGCCCTGAGAGTAAAGACGACCTCGTCAGCGGCACAGGTACCGCACGTATAGTGATTAAGGGAGAGAGAACTTGCTAATTTACCACTAAAGGTTGAATTGTTATATCCCACCATGGCAGTTCAGCTGAACGCGACAGACGCTTTTCAAGCTCCTTCTTTTCGCTGCCGCCAAGTTTGACGCCCTTCTGGTAAACGCCTTGGAGCAGGGTGCTTGTTGTCTTGGCGGTCCTCCAGACAAACTGGCTGGCCCGCATGATGGCGTCTTCGACGGTATCTAGCAAATGCCCGTTCCATGATCGCTCCAAACCTCCCCAGTAGCGTTCGATCCCATTGTATTTGCTATGGTAGGGCGGGTAGTAAATCAAACGAACATCGAGTTGTTCGCGGTCTGCAAAATCCACCATCCGCCGCAAGAACTGGCTGCGGTGTCCGCTGCATTCAGGGCCGTTGTCCATGTTGACCACCAGCTGCTTGATGCCGTCCATGCGCCCTTGGTTCTCACGCCACCACAATTCGATACCATCGACCATGAAATCGCTGGTTTTTCAGCTCTCGGTGAAGAACAAAAACGGCTTGCCGCTGCCCATTTCGAGGATTCCGCCTGGCACCAACTTCTGCTTGGTCATCATGTCATGGTCAGCCGCCGCGACAGGCCGTAGACCACGCGACAGTCCGCCGCGTGAATAGGGGCCGATGTTGATCACCGCCTTGGTGTCGATGCTGATACGCACGCTTTGCGGATCGGCGTCCGCCGCCGAGTTCTCCCGTTTCACATTTTCGAAGATCGCGTCGGTCCATGGCGTTTTTTTTGGACCTGGGATTTCTCCACGCGGCGGAGACGGTAGTCCTGGCGATCTAAAATGTTGGAGATGGTCCGCACACCCGGCAGCACGGCCTCCGACCAGCCGCTTTCCAACAGAGCCGTGCGCACCGCCTTGGCGGTCATGTTAGTGTAGGACAATGGAGTGCGAAGGTGGGACTTCGCTTGGCTGTTCGGATCCATGATGAGGCGAATGTCAGCTAGCAGCTTCGGGCACTTCTCTTCAATCTTGGGTTTGCGCCGTCGGGACAAATCGTTGATGCAAACGATGCCCGCCTGCAACTCCTTGAGTCCGAGCTCAACCGTCGCGCGTCCCCAGCCGAACACCTTTTCGGCAATGCGGGCATTGCCGTCCAATAACGCCAGAGTGACCTCCGCCATCGCCAGGCGCCGCTCGGGCCACTCGACCCGTTTCACAAGTTGTCCGGCCAACTCGACCGCGCATTCCGGGATCTGATTTATTTCTAATAGGGATTTCTTCATGTGTTTGGCTCATTTTCTTGCTGCACATGAGAATACTATTAAATGGTATTTTAGAAATTTCTTTCTCCCTAAGCCAAACGAACGTGTTCTTTGGGGTGTCGGCGTAAAACTCACAGCCGCGATCTTCAATCCAGCAAAGCAGGGATATGTCACGTCCGCAAAAGCTATCAACTCCGATGCACGCATATTGAACGCCGTGGGCGTCTGCTTGTTCAATGAGTTCGCGGGCTAGGTCGATTTTGGTAGCTTTCCTGATTTTATCCTTCGGAATGCCTGCTTTAAGGCAGCGCTTCTCGTCTT
>CAIQXC010000004.1 GCA_903875675.1 Akkermansiaceae bacterium | reverse complement strand
TGGATATGCTGGTGGAGACCTCGGCGAACGAACTCATTATCGTGGAATTGCAATATGATTCCGAATGGGACTACTTCCACCGCACGCTCTTCGCCACATCCAAGCTCATTGTCGATCACCTCGACAAAGGCGAGTTATATGAAAAGGTCAGAAAGATCTACTCGGTCAATCTGGTGTATTTCGATCTCGGCCACGGCAAGGATTATGTCTATCACGGCAAGACTGAGTTTCGTGGCATCCATCAGGATGACATCCTCACCCTGAGCAACCGACAGGCCGCGGCCTTCAAGTATGACGCAGTCAGCAAAATCTATCCAGAGTACTATATCATCAAAATCGATAACTTCGACAACATCGCCAAAAGCAGCCTCGACGAATGGATATATTACCTGAAAAACTATGATCTGAAGGAGGATTTCCACGCCAAGGGGATCGACCGGGTTCGGGAGCGCTTGAAGTATGAATCACTCTCCAAAAGTGAGCAGCGTGCCTACGATGCCTACCGCTCCAATCGCAGCCGCCTCAACAACCAGATTGACACCGCCAGGCTTGATGGCAAGGCGGAAGGTCTTGAGGAAGGTCGCTTTGAGGGCCTCGCAGAAGGACGTGCCGAAGGGCGCTTCGAGGGGCGTGCCGAAGGTCGTTCTGAGGGTCGCTCTGAGGTGCAGCGCGAAACTGCGCTTGCCATGAAGCTGAAGGGCTTGTCCCCGCAAGACATCAGCGCAATCACCGGTTTGGCCACCGACGAGATTGAGCGTTTGTGAGGGTCGTGTGACTTTGGATACGTCAGAAAACAGCTGGGCTACCCTAACGGGCCGGCTGCTGGGGCATGCCGGCACCTTGCTTCATGAGTTCCTGAAGATCCGTGAGGTGTTCTTGGTAAACCCCGCGGGGGGAGGTGTCGTGGCGCTTGCAGACAGCCGCGGCCATGCCGACCACCTCACCCATCATGCCACAAGTGCGCATGACCCGTACCGGGCCGAGGGCCTGATGAGTCACGCTGATGTCGCGCCCGGCCATGAACAGGTTGCTGATGTTGCGGCTGTATAGGCAACGATACGGCAACCAGTAAGGCCCGGCGTAATGATACTCCTTGCTGGTGGTGGCGCTGGAAAGGATGGCATCCCCGCCATTGGCGGCGCGGTATTTCGGATCAGACAAATGCAGGTCGATCGGCCAGGTGCAGGGGACGCAGCCGTCAGGGTATGGCACAGCCTTGCGAAAATCCGTCTCCGCAGCGACCAGATCGCCGAGCAAGCGGCGCGATTCCCGCTTGCCAGCTATGAATGCTGCCCACCCCAAACGATGATTCGGATAGAGGTTATCTACGTTCTTGAGCGCGTCCCAAGCTCCATACATCGCCCGTAGATTCTGGTCGCGCATCAACTCGGCCTCGTCGATCGGGTGACGGTCAAAGCCCGACTCCCAATACCAGACCCCGAGGTTTTGCAAGCCATTGTTGCCGGTGCGGCCGGGGAATGGCTTGTTAGATAAATCAACCGCCCACGGGCAGCGCGGGAAGGGTGACGATTGGCCGGTATCAGCCAGCGCGGAATGGATTGCATCCTTGTCGTCGCAGCCGCAGTCGAGTTGAGGGTACCAGAGATTAGAAACACCCATGTGACCTGCCAGGGTCATGTCGAAATCGGCACCGGCACGAGCGCCGACCTCGCCGTCGCCGGTGGCATCAACAAACCAACGGCCGCGCAGCTCGAGGCGGCGGCCGCTGCGGGTGTGCTGGGCGGTTACCGCGCTGATGTGCTGATTGCTGGCGGTCACTTGGTTGACGCGGTACTCGGTGAGCAGGGTGAGGTTTGGCTGGTTGCGGACGAGGTCGAGACGCCGCTGGTCCTCGTATTTGTCGGCGCTGTTAGACTCGCCGTAATGGGCGCGTTTAGCGGGTTCAAGTTCCTTGACGATGGCACCGATTTGCGGGTATGGCGGGAAACAGGTATTGCCATTGAGCCAGACGCGGACTTCCGAGGAATTGTTACCGCCGAGCACAGGACGGTCTTGGACCAGGGCGACATCAAGGCCAAGGCGAGCGGCCGCCAAGGCGGCACAGGTGCCGGCCATGCCGCCTCCGATCACGACCAGGTCGTGGCTGCCGGCGTCCTCGGGAGCATCGGGCAGGCCTAGCAGGTGCCGCCGCCACGGGGTCATTTCGGCGACCGTGTTAGGCGGCGTGTAGGCAGGGTCGAAGCTGAGCAATATGGCGTCACAGCGGCCCTCAAACCCGGTTAGGTCGTGGAGCGCGAGCTTTGCTGAGCTGGTCAGTTCGATCAGGCCGCCGTCCTGCCAGTGCCACTCGGTGCCTTCGGTGCCGAAAGTGGTGGCCAGCGGTTTGCCGTCAATTACGAGTTGGAAGCGGCCAGGGTTGCCGGGGGCTTGCCATGGAGCAACCCAGTTTTTGGTACGGACCCACACTCGATAGCTACCTGGCGTGGTGACGTTCACCGTGGTGGTGGCGTCGGCCACCGGTCGGCCCAGTCCATGGGCGAGCAGGTAAGGCGAGCCCATCTGATCCATGAATTGTTGGTCGAGCACCCATCCTCCGTGGGATGCGAAGCCCTCGCATTCCACCAGGACGAGGTGTGGTTCCGCTGCGGGCAAGCCGATAGTCGCGAGCAGGAGCATGGCAGGCAAGGCAAGTGAACGGATGATTCTCATGGCGTGCGAAAATGGAATCGACTGGGGGAAATACGCGGCCGCAACCATAAACTTTCAGCAGCCTTAAGCGGCGCGGCTTGGTAGCAGCAATCGCTGCGTGGTTGCCTACCGCCTGTGAGACGAATCTAGCATTCGCAGCCCTAGCGATGCTTCTCAGCTGTGCCGCCCACTGCGCCGCTTCGGAAGCGTCGGCCCCAAGCTTCTATAAGCAGCCTCCGCTATTTTCCATATGCCCGGATGAAATGGCGTCGTCTCAGGCCCTCGACCGCTTTGGGCCGGCCGGGGTGGGGTTCCAGCGGTCACCTACGGCGGCTGCGGCGGGCATCTCAACGCTGGTGGCACAGCGGTGGTCACCTTTTTGCTATTAGTCAAGGAGTGCGGTGCGAACGTTCTGGACGACGCGCTCCATGGGGCGCTCACCCACTTTTTTCGTTTTGCGGCACGCGGTAACAACCCCTACGGCGATAGCCGGCCGGAGCAGGGATTCGTCGATAATGGCAAGAACGGCAATCTCGCCTTCGCCATGGCTGCCGCCGCCTCGCTCACCCCTAACGGCGAAGAGTCGCTTTACGCCGGTGCCCGCGACGCCGCTGCCATGACCGGTTTCTACACCACCACCTTCATGCTCCACGGCCACACCGGCGGAGGCATCGGCGAGATCTGGCGCAGGGCAGGCATGGGGTTGCTCTATCAAAAAATGTCGGCGCAATTCCGTGAGTTCATGGATAACCGGAAGTGGCCCTACGACCTATCCCGCCACTTCGATGGCTCGTTCGGCATCCTCGGCGGTGCCAGTTACGACACCGTCGAATGGGGTGCCGGCGATGGCTACCGCCCTTACCTCAACGGCAAATCGTTGGTTGAGGTTAAGGAAGGCATGAGCCGGGGCGGCGGCGGCACTCTCCGTGGTGCCTTTATCACCAAAGACTTCCTTGATGAGTTCACCAAAGGTCCCGTTACCCTTGCCGCCACCACATTCCTCCGCTACGGAGACCGCGCCATCGTCACCATGCCGCCGGTCCCTCAGGGAAGCTTCAGCCTGTGGATCGAGGAAATGAAACTCCCGCCCATCGATGACGAAACACGGCGAAAGTCCGCCGCCGACATGCAGAGAACTCGAGAACTTAGTAAATGAACCCTATAGGAAGGCGTTTAGCCAAGTGCCGATACAACAACAACTCTAGCAAGGCAATTTAGCATGAGTTCCGTCAGTTATACTATTTGACGGTGAGAGAGGGTGGTTGCGGCGTAACACGCAAAGCGGGGCCGCCGACTTGCGTCAGCGGCCCCGCCCTGATTCCGGAGAAAACCCATACTCCGGGGAAATTCACTCAATCCAGAAAGATGGGTGGATTGTGGATCCTAATTCTATATTCTATATCTTACCTCTGGACTGCCACAAACTCCGGGCGCTTGCAGGAAGCGCCCGGAGTTGCGGTTTTCAGCTAGACTGCGAATCAATCGGGAGTAACCACCAAGCGGACAAACTCTTTGCCCAAGCCGGGTGCCAGAGTGTATGTTAGATAGCCACCCACTGGGCTGGGCTGCGGAGCGGCAGGTGCCCAGGTCAGGAGGTCGGACGAGGTTTGAACCTCATAGCTACCGGTGAAGGTCGCACTCACCGGCCAAGTGACCGTATGACTTGCGTCCGGGATGGGATTGGTGGCAAGGCCGGTGGCACCCATGAAGTAGGCGATACCGTTTGGAACTCCGTCATTGTTGAAGTCCTCATTCGCCGCTTGACCCCCTACATTGGCGTTGGCCCAGTCGGCGTAGCTGGCACCTGTGCCAACAAACGACCAGTTGAGAAGGATGTTGATGGCATCATCCGGGAAGTTGGGGCCACCGCCGCCATCGCCACCCATCTGGAAGTAATACGTCGTGCCTGCGGTCGCCGCAAACTGCATGATTTCCTCCAAACCGGTGTCCTGAGGGTTGCCGTTAGCCAGGCCAGGCACGAGTACCAAGTCCGCGAGCGAGGTCCCTGTATATATGCCAACCACGGAATCCCATTCGGTGTGGTTGCCATTTCTTGAACCTAACGTACTGATCGTGAATGCGCCATCTGATGGGGCGGTCCATTTGAACCAGACGGTGTTGACCGTGCTGCCATAGACGCATATGGGCTCGCCAGCTTCGAAGGTGGCGTGATTTGTGCGGGTGCCCGTCTGGGTGCCTCTGCTGCCAGCCAATGTGATCGCGTCGGCAAAGTTATCGTTCGGCGGCGGATCTGTTACCACCGTGAATGTAACGGCCAAGGTGTGCGGAGCCGTCACGTTGGTGAACGTATAACTGGTGGGGTGGCCCGGTTGGGGGATTCCATCCACCGTGACAACATCCACGAACCCGTCAGTCGCAAAGAAGCTGAATGTTTTGCTCTGGCCTTCCGGGACGTCAATGGTCCCGCTCGGGTTGATTGAGCCATTGGCATCATCGGCGCTTGCCGTGATCGTGTGGAAGACTGGCAGTGCGATACCAAACTTGGTGGCAAGAGAAGTCTGCAAATCACTCCGCAGGGTATTGGAAATCGCCGTCTTGTAGAGATAGACGTCACCGATGTTACCACTGAAGGTTGACCAACCGTCGTAGTCGTTGCGTCCAACTGCGATGGTCTTGGCTCCGCCGTTCAACCCGGATTGCTGAAGCGTTGAATAGTCTTTGCCGCTGGCAGCGCTCCAGACGTTCGCACCGTTGGCAAAGAGCACCGTATCGCCGTTCTGCTGAACCACGAGGCAAAGAATGGTCTTCTGGCCATTCGGGATTTTGTAGCCGGTATTGCGTGTGGTGTAACCTCTCCAATTGACAATGACTTCCCCTTCGTTGCCGGGACTGTGGCTGACGGCTAGGAACAGTTCGCTGTAGAACAAGTCCACGATTTCGCCGCGGGCCTCACCGACCACACCGATGTATGTCGGCTGCACAACCGCAACCACACTGACACC
>CAIQXC010000003.1 GCA_903875675.1 Akkermansiaceae bacterium | reverse complement strand
GCCTCAAATTTCAAGCATTGATAATCAACGGATTACAGCGACTTACTCAGGAGGACTGACCCCATCGGCCGATGGGGTCAGTCCTCGCATGGTAACATTTGAGCTTGCTCGGCCCCGTGGCGCTTTTGAGGTCGAGCACTGAGTTCTGAGCCGTCTCGCGAAGGAGCGTCCCTGACAGCCGGAACGGCCGCCATTCCTAACGAGTATGCTGCTGGGCATGCCATGCCGCATAGACTTTGGGTGAAATCTCGGAGGGCTTGATTTCCGAGCGGCCACCCCAGAAAACATTGGTGTATGACACCGGCATGCCAATGGCGGCCAGATGGCGGTCAATGGCGGCCTTGTGCTCCAAGACCCGCTGCTGTTCAGTCCCGTGAACCACGCCCATGATGTTGACGTCGCCAAACTGCGGGCCGCCTTCACGCCAATAACAATGAGTCATGCAGAAGTGACGGCCGACCTCGGCCCCCCCCTCGATTTCGCGGCCTTTGGGCACGGCCCAATGGAATAATCCGTTGAAGCGGGTGACCCGTTCGCCGGTGGCGGAGGGTTTCACATGTTCGAGGAAGGTGGAAAATCGCCCGATCACCTTCTTGGC
Organism: Akkermansiaceae bacterium; assembly: GCA_903875675.1. Classification (GTDB taxonomy): domain Bacteria; phylum Verrucomicrobiota; class Verrucomicrobiia; order Verrucomicrobiales; family Akkermansiaceae; genus Luteolibacter. Next base: position 7,652 of record CAIQXC010000003.1, on the reverse strand, counting down.
ATTGAGGGTTTCCGCGACCTCACAAAACCGTTCGAGCGACACCCCAGCCAGCGCCGAACGCCCGAGCCACGGGTTTTCCACCACTTCTTCAAGTGTGAGCTCCTCCTTGAGTGCCAGCAATACATCCCATTCTTCACCGGTTAGATCCACCGCTGTGGTGGTCATCATGACGGCGGGCTCGGCGGCCTTGTCGCCGGGCTCCAGAATTTTTCGCCGGACATGACCGACGCCCAGGGCGAACACCCCGCGAGCCGGCATCAACAGGTACTCGGTGGCCCCCGTCAGCCGCAGCAGGGCGCTGGCGTGCTGATCCAGCGACTCGCCGACGGGCACTTTGAGAGTGGTCCAGAGGCGGTAACCCGCGCCGGACACCTCGCCATCGGTGGAGCGAATCACCACATGACCGGAAAACGGATCCTGCTGTGACATGAAATCGAAGGCGGCGTTGAGTTGTTCCTCGGGGACCTTCCAGGCGACGAGCGCGCCGTGAGCGAGCTTTGTGGACAGCAGGGTTTGGCGGACGCGGCGGACCACTCCGGCCTCTAACATGGCGTGGATGCGGGCAATGACGGTTGCCAGCGGCACCCCGGATTTGGCCGCAATGGCATGAAACGGCTGGCGCTGAAAACCTGCGATGAGGTCCTCTGAAACGGCGAGAATGGCGGCATTGATCGGATCGGTGTGGGCAGTGGGGTGCATGAGATTTTAGTTGGAATCGATCAGTTGTTCGAGATAGGCCAGCGCACTGTCGCGGTCGTGGAGGCGGCCTTCAAGTTGTTCGGTTTGAATGGCTTCCAGCAAGTCCTTGAAGGCGGGCCCCGGCACCAGCCCGCGCTGGATGAGGTCGCGCCCGCTGACCAGTGGCGGCGGAATCAGCGGCTCGGCGGAAAACTCGGCAGCCTTGGCTTGAAGGAAATCATAGTTGTCAGTGAACCCGTTAGACGACGCGCAATCGACCCGGTGCAACTCCATTTCCAACGGAAAATCGGGCGCTGCCATAAAGCGTTTGACCTTGGCTGTGCGCATTTTTTGCACTGCCATGAACTGCATGTGGCGGGCCACCATCGGCACCACGCTTGCCACGATATCGTTCGAGTAACGCAGGCGGCGGAGGATGGTTTCGGCCATGGTCGCGCCGAGGGCATCGTGGCCGTTGAAGCGGATGCGTCCGGCGTCTTCATCAAAGGTTTGAGTGGGCGGCTTGGCAATGTCGTGCAGCAGCACCGCGAGACACAATTCCAGCGGAGCATCCGGCGCGAGCATCCCGAGCATAATCCGGGTGTGGGTAAAAACGTCGCCTTCGGGATGCCATTCCGGCGGCTGCTCACAACCGATCATCGCCAGCACCTCCGGCACAATCTGGAGCATCAGCCCGCAGTCCACCAGCAATTGGACACCCTCGGCCCGCCTCGGCGCTGTGAGGATTTTCGAAAATTCGTCGCGGATCCGTTCGGGTGAAATCCGGGCTAGCAGCTGGGCGCAATCGATGACGGCGGCGCGGGATTGGGCATCGATTGGGAAGCCGAGGCAAGTGCTGAAGCGCACGGCACGCAGCAAGCGCAGGGAGTCTTCGCGAAAGCGTGCGGCGGGATCACCGATGGCCCGCAGGACGCCGGCCCGCAGATCGGCCAGGCCGCCGATGAAATCGATGACTTCCCCGGTTTCCGGGTGCTCGAAGAGACCGTTGATGGTAAAATCACGGCGCTGCGCGTCTTGCTCGGCGGTGGCAAAAGTGACCGTATCGGGCCGCCGATGGTCCTTGTAACTGCCGTCCGTGCGGAAGGTGGCAATTTCGACCGAGTGCCCGCCAAAATGGGCGATGACGACGCCGAAGTGGGCTCCGACCTCGTTGGAGCCTGGAAAAAGGCGCAACACCTCAGCCGGGCGGGCGGAAGTGGCAATGTCGTAGTCCTTCGGCTCCCGCCCCAACCACTTATCCCGCACGCAGCCCCCGGCAAAGAGAGCCTCGTAGCCAGCCGCGATCAGGCGGCGGGCGAGTGTGAGGGCAGCGGTGCGGGCGGTCATGGGCTGAGTTTCGGCTTTGGGTGTTTTCATTTCAAGAAGGATCGGTCAGGAATTTCACCGCAGGCCAATGTGACAATTTCGTCACATTCCAGCCCTTGAGGCGGAGCCATGGGCGCGACGATCCTTCCACTCCGCCCCGAGCGCGGACCTTATCGGCATGATCCGTCCCCCATTTAGTCCCGCTTCCCCCCCACTGGCGCTCCGCCAGTGGATACTCGCGGCGTGCCTTGCACTCGCCAGCTTCGGGACGATCCTGAACGCCCAAGAACCCGCCTCCTTCTACATCCGGGAATACCGGGTGGACGGGGCGCAGCGCTTGAAAAAGTTGGAAGTGGAGGAAGCTGTCTATCCATTTCTAGGGCCGGGGCGCAACGCCGGCGACGTCGAGAAGGCACGCAGCGCCCTCGAAAAAGCCTACCGTGACAAGGGATTCCAGACGGTTTCAGTGCTCATCCCGCAACAGGACCCGCGCCGCGGCGTGATCAAACTCGAAGTCGTCGAGGGCAAGGTCGGCCGCCTGCGGGTCAATGGCGCACGGTTTTTCCTGCCTAGCAACATCAAGCGCGAGGCACCGTCGCTGGCGGAGGGCACCGTGCCGGACATGAACCGGGTGACCAAGGACATCGTCGGGCTCAACCGGCTGGCGGACCGGCGCGTGACCCCGGTCTTGGTGACCCCGGTATTGCGCCAGGGCGTGGAACCGGGCACGGTGGACATCGACCTCAACGTGGAGGACAAGCGGCCGCTGCACGGGTCGCTGGAACTCAACAACCGCTACAGCTCCAACACCACGGATCTGCGGCTCGACGGCGGGCTGAGTTATAGCAACCTGTTCCAACTCGGTCACAGCGCGGGTGCCAATTTCCAGGTGGCCCCGGAAAACCCCCACGATGCCTTGGTGTTCTCCGGCTTCTATCTGGCCCGCGTGTCAGAAAATAACAGCCTGATGCTCCAGGCCACCAAACAAAATAGCGATATCTCCACACTCGGCGGCGCCGCCGTCGGCGGCCGCGGCCAAATCCTCGGCCTCCGCCTGCTGCGTGACCTGCCCACCACCGCCCAATTCTCCCAGAGCTTCAGCCTCGGCTTGGACTACAAGCACTTCGACGAAAACCTCGTCATCGGCCCCAGCACCATCTCAACTCCCATCGAGTCCTATCCGATCAGCGCCAGCTACGGCGCCTCCTGGCTGGCCGAGCATCGTTTTACTGAGGCTAACACCTCGCTCAATTTCCACTTGCGCGGCCTCGGCAGCAGCGGCCAACAATTCTCCAACAAACGCTACGGTGCCGACGGAAGTTACGCCTATCTCCGCAGCGACATCGCCCACACCCACGACCTAACCGGCGGCTCGCAGGGGTTCGTCAAACTCCAGGGCCAACTCGCCAGCCAACCGCTCGTCAACGCCGAGCAACTCGCCGGGGGCGGCCTCAGCACCGTCCGCGGCTACCTCGAAGGCACCACCCTCGGCGACAACGGCCTGTTCGGAACCGCCGAGTGGCGCAGCCCGTCGCTCATCGGCGCGCCCTCCAAAACCGGCTCTCGGGCCGATGAGTGGCGCTTCCACGTGTTTGCCGACGCTGGGATGTTAGATATTTGCGACGCCCTGCCCGGCCAGCGTCAGAGTTACTCGTTTGCCAGCGCAGGAACCGGCATGCGCATCAAATTCAAAACCCACTACAACGGCTCACTCGATGCCGCCGTCCCCTTCATCACCCAATCCGACGCCCACGCCGGCGACCTCCGCCTCACATTCCGCGGCTGGGCCGATTTCTAACAATCCATATCTTCCTCCATGCACCACCTTCCATCCGAAACACTCCCGACTAACTTGCAGACTTCCCACCGAGATGCAAACAACGCAAATGGACGCTTGGCGAAATGGTTGACCGCTAGATCGCAGCCCACGTCTCCGCATCATCCTCCTCAATCCATGGTCAATTCCGGCACTGCCACCGCTTCCAACTTTCCTATCAGGCTAACGCTTCTTAGGGATCAAGAATCTGCTAATTTGCCATTCATCCCATCTTCCTTTGCGCCTTTGCGCCTTTGCGCGAGGCAATCTATATACCCCGGCACCTTTCACAACGGCTGCCTCACCGCCAATCCATTCATCCTGGTTAAGAGTTTTCTCGCGCAAAGGCGAAAAGGCGAAAAGTTTTTTAGAATCAAGAAATCCCCATTCATTTGGCAAAACGGTATATCGGTGATTGCCATATCCCTTACCGGTCTCTGCCTCGCCGCCACTCCGCTGCACGCCGCCGATGCGTGGTGGAACCGCGCCTGGACCCAGCGCCAGCCGCTCACTCTGGACACCGGTGCAGGCGCTGCCGCTCTAAGCGAATCAACGGGTCCCACCACCGTGCTGGTGCGGCTCTCTGACGCAAATTTCCACTTTGCCAGTGCCCGCGACAACGGCGGCGACCTGCGGATGATCGCAGCGGACGGCAAGACGGTCCTGCCCTATCAGCTGGAGAGTTATGACAATGTTCTCAACCAAGCGTTCGTGTGGGTGAAGCTTCCCGAATTGAAAGCCGGTGCCAAGGAAACGCTCTATCTCTATTATGGCAACTCAGACCCTGCCATGCCGCCCGCACCGCCAGCCACTGACGCCTACGACGCCGATACCATCCTGGTCTATCACTTCTCCGGCCGCGGCAGCGCCCCAGCCGATGCCACCACCAACGGCAACAATGCCAGCAGCGCAGGCCAAACCGCCGATAGCTCACTCATCGACAGTGGCCTCAAATTGGCGGGCACTTCCCCCCTGAACATTGCCAACACTGCATCGTTGGAATGGAAGGCTGGCCAGCCGCTCACCCTAACTGCCTGGATCAAGCCCACCGCTTTGCAGGCTAACGCAGTCATTGTTAGCCGAAGCGAGGGTCAAGCCGCATTCCGCCTGCTGCTCGACCAAGGCATTCCCACCCTTGAAACCAGTGCCGCCGGCAACCCGCTGCGCAGCCAACCCGCTGCCCCCGTCGCCGCCGGCGCATGGACGCATCTGGCCGTCGTTGCCGATGGCAAAACCCTCCAACTCATCGTCAACGGCTTGCCCTACGCCAGCCTCGACGCCAGCCTACCAGCTCTCACATCTCCCCTGAGCCTCGGCGGCCCGGCCGCCACCGGAGCTAACAACTTCATCGGCGAGCTCGACGAGTTCACCATCTCCCGCGTCGCCCGCACCGCTGCCTGGATCAAGTTTGCCGCGCTCAGCCAGGGCACCGGAGAGGCCGCGCAGCGCGCTGTTTCGCTAGGCCAGCTGGATGGCGAGGTCGCCAAGGGCCAGAGCAAGTTCATGGAGCATCTGTCATTGTTCAAGGACATCGCTGGCAACATGATGTTCGACGGCTGGATCGCGGTCGGCGTCTGTGGCGTCATGATCTTGATCGGCTGGACGGTGGCCATCCGCAAGTTCATCTATCTGAACTCCATCGACAAGGGCACCAGATTGTTTCTCAAGCAGTGGAAAGCCCTGTCCACAGATCTAACCGCCCTCGACCCCGACGACCATGCCGCCGTCGGAACCCTCGACGGCAACGGCGACGCCACCGAGCAGGCGCTGCTCGGCAAATCCCCGCTGTTCCATATCTATCAAATCGGATCGGAGGAAATCCGCCACCGCCTCGACAAGGACCACAACCGCGTGAACGGCCTATCCGGCCGCTCAATCCAAGCAATCCGCGCCAGCCTGGACGCCGGCCTCGTCCATGAAAGCCACCGCCTGTCCGACGGTTTGATATATCTAACCATCAGCATCGCCGGCGGTCCCTACGTCGGATTGTTGGGCACAGTGGTTGGCGTGATGATCACCTTCGCCATCATCGCCCGCTCCGGCGAGGTCAACGTCAACTCAATCGCCCCCGGCATCGCCTCGGCGTTGCTGGCCACCGTGGTCGGTCTGGTGGTGGCCATTCCGGCCTTGTTTATCTACAGTTATTTAAACGGCCGGATCAAAAACTCGCTGGCCCTCATGCAGGTATTCATCGACGAGTTTGTGGCCAAGATGGCCGAGTTCTACCGCCCCGCACAGGAACCCGACGCCTCCACCGAGAAGTCCCACTGATCTGACAACAGACAGCTGACAACCGGCAACTCTTCCCCCCCCTCACCACCATGGCCTCCGCCGACGAGAAAAATTACGATGACATCAACGTCACACCGATGGTGGACCTCTATCTGGTTCTGCTGCTCATCTTCATCATCATGACCACCGCCAGCGTGCAGGGCGTCAAGGTCAACCTGCCCAGCGCCAGCAAGGCGGCGGCCCCCAAGCTCGACGCGCCCAAAACCCAGGCGATCACTATCGAGCCCGATGGCAAAGTGCGCCTCAACACACTACCGGTCACCCTTGCCGAATTGGAAAGCAAGCTCGCCCAGATCAAAGCCGCAATGCCGGCCGTGCCGGTGGTCGTGCGCGGCGACCGCCAAAGCCAATACCAAGGCATCATGGATGTGCTCGACGTGCTCGGCCGTGTCGGTATCAATCAAATCGGTCTGGCCACCCAGCCCGCCCCAAACTCTAACTAATTTTAACTAACATGAAGACACAACTTACGGTAACTCCGGCAGCAAACAAGAGCCGTCTGATCATTGGGATCCTTCTGGGCTGTGTTTTGGCAGGCGGGGTGATTTCCTTCCTCAACACCCCGGCGCAGCATTCCCGGCCTATGGCAAAAAAGTCCGAGATTGTCACCATCACGTTGACGCCACCACCGCCGCCGCCACCGCCCAAACCGGAACCACCCAAGCCCGAGCCACCCAAGGACCAGATGATTGAGCAGGCTCCCATCGACCCGGTCGATACCCCGGATGAAACCGCATCCACCGAGCCACAAGATGACGGTCTATCAACTAACAATAAAGGCAACGGCGTCGATATGGGTCTGCGTGCTAGCACTGGCAACGGCACGCGCAACCGGATCGGCGGCGGTCGTCGCGCCGGCAAGTGGGATGGCTTTGCCGTGAAAGTGCAAAACACGATCGGCGAGACGTTGCGCCAAAACCCCGACACCCGCAGCGCCTCGTTCAGCATGAAAGTGCTGATTTGGGCCGATGCCAACGGCCGCATCACCCGCGCCACCCCCGTTGGCTCGTCCGGCAGCCCAAGCGTCGATCAAGCGCTCAAAAACCAGGTTTTCACCGGCCTGCAGCTTCCCGAACCTCCTCCCGCCGACATGCCCATGCCGATCAATATGCGCATCTCCGCCCGAAAAGGATCATTCTAACGATGCTTCGCATCAGACCCAAGACGCAAGACTTTAAGACCCAAGATAAAGAAATTGACCTAACGAAAGAACCTTTTACTTTTCAAGGACTCCAGCCAAATCATCATGCCTTCACTCCGTCCCCTGCTCATTGCCGCCTGCCTTGGTGCCTCCTGCCCGTCGCAGGCGGCGACCAGCGCCACCCAACCTGACCCAGCAAATCAGGCACCCGACGTGCCCTTGGCCAGCACCGAGCCACCTCTGGCAAACCCCGCGTCCGACGCACCCGCCGCACCGAAATCATCTAACGTCACGATCAATCTGATCAACCGCTTGGTCCAAAAAGGCTACCTCACCCAGCCCGAGGCCATCGAACTCATCAAACAGGCGGAAGCCGATGCCGCCACCGCCGCGCAGAAT
>CAIQXC010000002.1 GCA_903875675.1 Akkermansiaceae bacterium | reverse complement strand
TGGGTGAAATCCCCGGGATTTAGCGGATCCACGACGGTATTCTGGCCAGCGGGATCGAGGTGATCCCATGCCCGCCACTGGAAAATGAGTTCGCCGGCCGGGGTGAATTGCTGGATGCAATCCTCGGTGATGCCGACGCTGGTGCCGGCCCCGGAAACATAGCGGCTCAGGTCCACGGTCTGTCCGTTCAAGCCGATAAGGAAATACGTTCCATCCGCGAGCATCTGCAGTTCGTGCTCATCCACGCTATAGCCATTGGTGCTCCAGTATTCCGCAATCTTCTCGTAGTGGGTGTTCATGCCATAGAAGTACTGGCCCTTGTCCCGGGCTAACAAGGTGAGCACACCGTTCGGTTGGACTTTCATATCGCGCCGCTCGTCGGGCATCCGCTGGTACCAGATGGGCGAGCCGGAGTTATCAAAGATCACGTTGTAGCACTGGCCGCCGCCGCCTCGGTTGTCAATGAAGATGGGATCCGCGCACGGATTGTTGTTGGTGGTGATGCTGATGAAAGGGAAGTTGCTGGGGACCGACACCCCGTTGGGCATGATGCCAGCCTTGCCGGGCGATGCCACCGGATTGCCAAGCGGTGGGGCCGGCGCTGCCACTGGTGGCTGAGACGCGACGCTACCGGTGATGATCCACGGCGAGAGCACCCAGCCGGGAACCACTTCGGATGGGGTACTGGTGGCTTGGCCGGGTTTGGCCCAGGCGACGGCGAGGTTGTCGCCGCCACCGCCCTCCTTCTGCAATGCCTCAACATAATATTTCTGTCCGGCGACCAAATTGATCACAGCGGATTTTTGCTCGGCATAATTGGACCATTGTCGCGAATTCGTCCATCCGGGGACATAGGCGATCTTGGTTTTGTTAGCTGGATCGGCATTGGTGCTCAGCCACAGTTCGCTGTTGTCATCGCTGGCGATCCAAAACACATAAGTGCCGGTGCTGGGTGCCGTGAGGTACCCTCGAACCCGGGTGCCGTAGTCATTCTTCCAATCCGTCGGTGCCTCAAAGCTGAAGAGATAATCGCGGGCGGTGGGAGTGCTTGGATAATTGGCGTTTGACGTCAGATCACTCACTGCATTGCCGGAAATACCGGTCCAGTACTCGCGCAGAATCGTGCCGGTGGGTTCAATGAAACTGAGTTCCGCCAATTGCACCGCTCCGGCAGCGGTGGGATCGGCAACTTTGGTGATCAGCAAGCGGTAGCCATTGTAGGCGGTTAGATTGGTGAATGAGTATGTATTTTTCAGGCCGCGACTGGCGAACGTCTGGCCGGTCCGGCTATCCAGCAATGTCAGATTACCGGCTGCATTCACCCCGTAGAAACGCCAGTCCATGGGATCGCGGGCAGGAACGTCATTGGCCGACGTGATCGAGTAACCGGTGACATAGTGGGTATCGGTTCCGGGATACATATACTGGATCCAACTGGAAATGGTGCTTCCGTTGGGTGCCACTCCATCGAACCATTTGGTGGTCACGTCGCCGTCGAACGCCTTCTCTTTTGTTTCATTAGGCGGGTTGTCTCCACGGGCCGTGATGACTGGATTATCCGGCATGTGGCCGGAGATCATAAACGTGTATTGATAGGGTTGAACCGTTCCGGCTGACGTCTGCGGGGCCAGAGAGACGGTGACCAATTCGTTGGACTGAAACGTGTTAGTCATTTCAAAGATGACGGTGCGCTTGTCGCTGGCAATCTTGGTCGTGCCCGAGTGAATGCCGCTGCTGGCACCGCTCACCTGAATGAACTGGGCCAGATTGGTGACAAGCGTCGGATCCACATTCGTGAAGCGAACCAGCACAAACTTTGTTTGCGTCGGGGAGTACTCAGCGCCTGGCAGAGGCGAAAGATACATGTATCCGAGATTGCGATAGGCACCGGTGTCGGCCCGGGTGCCAGTCGCCGCCAGCAGCAGGGCGGCCGCAGCAGCAAGGATTTGATAGGCACGGTTCATGGATGATTGATAAAAAACTGCCGCACGAGGTCATTCCGCCAACCGCCCTCGCAGCCGCGAAAATTGCATTCCTCCGCCAACGCGCTCGAAAGTTGTCCAGACCCATCCAGCGTGTCAATCCACAAATGTTCGTGAAGAAGATGCAAGCCCCTGATGAGTTTGGCAATACTCGCAGCGCTGATTTGCTCTCCGCCTCACGAGTGCTCGCGTCGCGGCAGTCATGCCGCACTGCCGACTTTGAACTTTTTGGCTTCCCGGCGCGGGACTGCGACGAATTTGTTTGCCCTCACATAGTCGGCATACTCGTCGCGCTCCTCGGGCGTGAGGGCACCCTCAGAATTTTTGGCAGCTAATTGATCGATGCGCTCCTTCAGTGGCTGATCGGATTGAACCGCCCGGACTGCGTCCTCCCTGCCGGGAAGAAGGAGTTGCAGGAGCGGACGCACGCCGCGTTGAAAGGCTGCTTAAGCGCTCATGGGCTGGAGGATAGCTCGGGGAGGCTCAAAGGCAAGATTCGATATTTTTCGCCTCGATTTGCAGCCCAGCCCCACCGCTCCCTTACGGTGAGACAGGTGAGTTCGATGACCCGGTGGGGTTATCAACTGTATTTTGGATTGCGCTCGGGCCACATTTCAATCACGGTCTTGCGAGGAGAGATCAAAGATGCCGGTTATTTCAATGTAGGGTGGGATCAATCTGTTGATGCACATCCTTGACATCAGCACGAACCGTCCATCCGCCTTCAATCCTCTCTATAGGTGTGCTAGAGCCAAGGACCGCCCAGCAAGACGCCGCCACTCGACCGGGGGAACTCCATCGCTTCAACTTCAACCACAACCGTTTTACTTCCGGCCGTGACCCCCCCCTTGCATGCCTGTTTACTCGCCGCGCGTCCCAAGACGCTTCCCGCCGCCGTGGTGCCGGTTTGGGTCGCTTGCGTGCTGGCATGGTTGCTCACCGGTGCCTGTGACCTTCGGCTGGCCGGCTGCACCTTGGGCGGTGCCATCGCCATCCAGATCGCGACAAATTTCTTCAACGATGCCATCGATTCGCACAAGGGGGCGGACACCTCCCGCCGCCTCGGACCGACGCGGGCGACGGCCTCGGGCCTGCTATCGGCCCGCACGGTGTTAGCGTGGGCCATGGGCTTTCTAGGGTTGGCAGTGATGTTCGGGAGCGTTCTCTATCAGGCGCGGGGCTGGCCGGTATTGGTCATTGGCGGTCCCTCGTTATTTCTCGCCTACGGCTACACCGGCGGGCCGTTTCCGTTGGCATACCGCGGCTTGGGCGAGGTATTTGTCGTCATCTTCTTCGGATTGATAGCGGTGGCGGGCAGTGTCTTTATCCAAACCGGCGGCTGGCCGGTTGCAGCCTTGCTGCTAGGTTTGCAGACCGGCCTGCTCTCTGCTGTGCTCATTTCCATCAACAACCTGCGGGACCGGGCCGAGGATGCCACCACCGGCAAGCGCACTCTGGCCGTGCGCTTTGGTCATCGGGCGGCGGTGGCCGTCATCGCCCTCGAATTGGCGCTGGCGGCAGGAGTCGGCGGCGCTTGGATCGTTCTGGGTCACGACTTGCTGGCGATTGCCGGGGTTCCTATCGTTTTTTTAGGTTGGTGGATTTTCCACGGGGTTCGGACCCAGCCGCCCGGTCCAGCCTATAACCGCCTGCTGGCACTTGGCGGGGTTTTGTTGCTGGTGTTCGCGGCAGTCTTTCACGGGGCGGCTCTGCT
>CAIQXC010000001.1 GCA_903875675.1 Akkermansiaceae bacterium | reverse complement strand
GTGTGGATCGACTTCCTGCGGCCGACGCGGAGTGACCTTTCGGATTTGGAGCGTGTCATTCGCGAGGGCCGTGCGGCGATTTGCCCGGTGATCTGGTTGGAGCTTTGGAGAGGCACCCGAAGCAAAACCGAGGAGGCGGCCCTGTGAGGAAATGCCGACTGAGTTTGTCATTGGAGGTGGACCAGGAGACTTGGGCGCAGGCTGCAGAGCTGAGCCGCGTCGCGTCGCGTTGCGTTGCAAAACGGGGTGAACTGCCCGCTGGCGGATGTTTTGATCGTGGCTTGTGCGAGGCACCATGGGGCGATGCTCATGCACCGGGACAAGCACATCGAGGCGTTGCTGGGCCTCTGCGGCCGGGCCGTCAGATTCAGTTAGAATCGGTTAGTTGCCAGCGGCTCAGAGCGGCTTGAATATCCAAGGCTCTTATGGGCTTGGAGATATAGTCGTTCATGCCGACTGCGAGGCATTTCTCGCGATCCCCCTCCATCGCGTTGGCGGTCATGGCGATAATGTGAATTGGGCTGCCACCCGCCAGGCGGATCCGTCGCGTGGTTTCGTAGCCGTCTAGCTCGGGCATTTGGCAATCCATGAATATGATATCATAAGGCATGAGCCTGATTGCCTCGAGCACCTCGTTGCCATTGGCCACGGTATCGGCTTGATAACCGAATTTCGCCAGCATCCGCAGAGCGACCTTTTGGTTGATCATATTGTCCTCCGCCAGAAGAATCCGGGCCATTGGCCTGAGTGCCCAAGAACCAGGCGATATGGGATCATTCGACACCTGAGCATTGGCGGGTTGATTTGGCTTCAGGCGTTGGTCAATGGGTGAGGGAATGACTGGCTGATGTTCGAAGTGAGCGGTAAACCAGAACGTTGAGCCGTGACCGGGACGGCTCGTCACGCCAATTTCACCCTGCATGAATTGGACCAATTGGCGGGCGATGGCAAGACCGAGTCCGGTTCCGCCATATTTGCGGGCAGCGGAGCCATCCACTTGGCTGAAGGGTTGGAACAGGCGCTCCTGATCGCTGGGGCTGATGCCAATGCCTGAGTCGATAATTTCAAAGCGCAGCATGCTTTCGGAAACTGGCGTAACCCGCAGGATGACCTCGCCTTGGACGGTGAACTTGATCGCATTGTTAAGCAGGTTGGTGAGCACCTGGCGCAGCCGCCCGGCGTCGCCGCTGACTTGGGAGAATACCCCGTCATCCACCATTCCCATCAACTTGAGCCCCTTGGCGCGGGCGGTTTCCTGGAGCATTTCCAAGGTATCTTCGACAACTTCGCGCAAATTGAAGTTGTGTATTTCAAATGCCAGCTTGCCCGCTTCGATCTTGGAGAAATCCAGGATGTCATTGATGATGGTGAGAAGCAGGTCGCCGCTCTTGCGGATGGTTTGGACGATATCCTGTTGGTCAGGATCGAGGGGGGTTTCCTCCAGCAACCCGGTCATGCCGATCACACCGTTCATCGGCGTGCGGATTTCATGACTCATGTTGGCCAAAAACTGAGACTTGCTCCGGTTCGCCGCCTGTGCGGCATCACGCGCACTGGCCAGCTCAAACTCAGTCTTCCTGCGTGCCGTAATGTCAGTGCGAATCGCAATGTATTGGTATGGCTTGCCCTGTGTGTTGAGGCAGGGGACGATGGTCGTCTCCACCCAGTATGGGCTGCCGTCCTTAGCCCGGTTCTGAATTTCGCCTTGCCAGATTTGTCCTTTGGCGATTGTTTGCCACATCTGGGCAAAAAATTCTTTGGTGTGGAAACCAGAGTTGATGACGCGGAACGTTTGGCCGACCAGTTCGTCCTGGGCGTATTGGGAGACCTCACAAAACCTCTTATTGACATATGTGAGACGGCCGGTTTGATCAGAGATGGCGACCAAAGCGTGTTCGTCCAAGGCGGTTTGTACCTCGCTGAGGTGCTGTTGGGATTCGCGCAACGACAATTCCACCATTTTACGTTCGGCCAATTCGTGCGTCAGTTGGGCATTGGCATCTTGGAGTTGCTGGTTGACGACGGTGAGCGCCTGACGGCTGGCCAAAAGCCCTTCGCGAGCGCCAGCCAAGCCCACTGCCGCCAGCCCGATTTCTTCCTGCAGACGGTTGAAATTTTCCGCCATGTCGCCGACCTCATCGCGGGAATGAACCACGACTCGCAACAGCGTGAAGTTGGCCTTGGCGGCATCCAGATCTCCGGCGGCCAAGGCCTGCATGGCGCGGGTGAAATCGGCCAGGGTTCCTTTGACCAGCAGCTCGGTGGCTTTGGAAACTTCTACTGCGGAATGGGCGATCATGCCCGGCAGAATCAACCCGATGGCAATGGTCAGAAGCGCCACCACCACAAAAATATCCTCCAGCGCGGTGATCAGGCCGACGTCATTGCGAGGCACGTTTTCAATGGCGATGAAGTAACCGACCGCGTCGAAGGCCAGCACCAACAGCATCGCCCCGGTGAGCTTCAAGTGCAGCGTGCGGGCAATGAGCGGCAACCCTTGCTTGCGCCGGTCGGCTATCTTTCTCCAGGCATAAAGAGCGGCCCCCGAGTAGGCAAAGGTGATGCCGATGAGCACCGTGCTCATGCCGAATTGTTGGAAGCCAAGCACGGTGGAGATACCCCAGATACCCGCAGCCACGACTCCCAGCATGATCGTGCCGCGAGGTGCCCGGTACGGCCGCGCCATGCCCGGTTCGTTTTTGCGCAACAGCCAGACGGCGATGTTAGGCATGCCGATGCCAATCAGATAGGTAAGATTGGCTGCTGCAATCAGCCATACCGGATCACCGATGAGGAGAAAAGCGATCGCCATCACCGCGGTGAGCACCGTTGTGACCCATGGCGCATCCGTTTTGGAGCGCTTCGCCATGAACTCCGGCAGCAACCCGTCCTCAGCCAGCTGGGCCAGCGTGCGGGCGGCCCCGGCCAATGGCGCAATCGTGCCATGAAACATGTTGAGAATCATGAACCAGATCGCAGCGCCTTTAGCCAAGCCGCCCAGCAGTGGCGCGAAGGTCGGTCCGAGTTGCAGCGCCAGTTCCTTGCCCAACGGCTCAGGCCCAAGGGCCCCCAGCCACACCACCGGCAGGATGATGAAATAGAGCGAGGCGAGCACGGCGCTGGCCAGCATCGCACGCGGCACGTTCTTGTTGGGATTGATGGTTTCCCCGACGTGGCAGGACGCTTGTTCAAAGGCCGGCGCGGCGAAACCGATCAGATAGATCCCGGCCATCACGCTGGTGACCTGTCCGAAAAAGCCCTGGAAAGGCACCGTGAGGTGATAGGTAAACGCCTGTTGCCAATCGACCGAGCCACTGAAAATCGGAATGACGGCGGACAAGAACGCGAGTATTGCGGAAGCCGTGGCGATGGGCATGGCCATTCGCATCACCCATTTCACGCCGCAGAGGTTCACCACGGTGAACACGGTCACGATGCAGGCCGCCATCAGCGGCACTGGAAACCACGGCGCATACCACTGGTTGATCGCTGAGGCAGAGAACAGCGCCGTCAGCCCGCAGGTGGGCACCCAGCCCCACCAGTAACACACCCCCGTGAGATTGGCTAACACCGGGCTGTATGGCCGGAACGCCTCCGCACAGGTCGCAGCAATGCCACCAACCCGGTTGGGATACATCAAAATCAATTCAGTCCAGCCGGGCGTCGCAGCCCAACTCAACAGCAAGCCGAAGATGAGCAACGGCACCGCCGCGCTGCCCTGGCCTAAAATCGCCTCTTGACCAATGAACAGGGCTCCAATCAAAAATAAACTTTGATTGATGCCGCCCATCGCCACGCAGGTGGTGCCAAACCAACCAACCGTGCGAGGATGCGGCTTGTGCTCATGCCTGCCTCCACCCCAAGCGGAAGACCCAATCCATTCCCGCTCTTGGCTCATTCGGCTTTCATGGAATGGGTCGCGCCGAAATGGCGCCCAATGTTGAGCGGCCGGT